>CAZOEZ010000004.1:0-51304 GCA_964578995.1 uncultured archaeon | reverse complement strand
TACGGAGGTCTATCACTAATTGCCTTCTGTGGAGTGATTATAATGATTTCTTTTTGTTCCAAACGGTTTTTTTGAGGAGATATGTGAGGTGATTTCTTTGGTCCGATTCGTCCCAACTACCAAAATATTCAGCCCCTAATTTTTGAACTGCTTTTTGTGAACGAATGTTGTTACTCCATATATGAAAGTAAATTTCATCAGTGAATTGATAAGCATGGTCAAGCATTAGTTTTTTTACTTGAAAATTAGTTGAAGTTCCCCAGTATTTTCGTGAAATAAATGTATAACCTATACTTAGTTTTTCTTTGTGGGGATAATATCTTGTTGAACCTATGATTTCATTATTTTTCTTATCTATTATGGCTAGCAATCCATTTTCATTATCCAAACCTTTATTGAAGAATTTTGAAAATATTTCTTTTTGCCATCTGTCTTTTGCATTGTGTTGAACCCATAACTGTGGATCTTTGGCCACATCATACAAATCACTGAAATTTTTTTTCTCTGCTTGGATTAATTTGATGTCTGTGGTCTCTAGAGGTGTGTTTAATTTTAACTTCATTATAGGCCTCACTTTACATATTTTCTAATTTTGATATCATTACGATATAGTCTACCTAAATCATTTCCGTTTTCTTTGGCCCAGTCTCGAAACGAGGTTGTCCCCAGCGGTTCCTCTGATGACGCAGTCAGTCCTTGCTTGAGGCCTCTAATCTCAGCTTCTGTGATAACTATGTCTTGCAAAAGCAACCCCATGAATTGACCAACCATCAATGTAAGCCAATCTGGAATTGGGATGAATATATTGCGGCGACCCATAGCATCACTCATAATCTGTAAAAATTCCTTGTATTCAAATGTATCGGGACCTGCGGCATCAACCACCGTATTCTCTGATAATTGGCCCTGATCGATACAGATGTTCGCAACGTCATCGGCGTATATTGGTTGAACTGGATATTTGCCATCTCCAAACATGCCGAAAAATGGAAGTCTCCTCAACATCCAAGCAATATTATTGACCAAAACATCCTGTCTATGTCCGTAGAGAACGGTGGGTCTAACAATCGAATATGGAACTCCCATTTTCTTAAGAAATTCTTCAACTATTACTTTGCCTCGAAAATATGCCCAGTCAGGGGCCTTGTGTGGATTTGCCACGCTAACATGTACAATCTTTCCAACACCAGCTTCTTTGGCTGCAAGAAATAATTTTTTACTATTTTTTATCGCAAGCGCATGTGCAAAACCTTCTCCCGAAACTGTGTATCTTACCCAATACGTATTGTAAAGTACTGAAACGCCTTTGAGAGATTCTACAAGTCTCGTTCGGTCGTCAAAATCATACCTGTGAACTTCTACTTTTCCATCAAAGGGATCGTCGCGTCCGATTGAATTTGTAAGGGTTCTGACTTTGGCACCCCTTTTGAGTAAGTGGTGTGCTATCCAACGTCCGGTGTAACCGAACGCCCCAGTTACGATGTGTAAACCTTCTAATTTTACCATAAGAACGGGCTTGCAACCATATAGATTCCTAATGCCGTTCCAATTATTGTGTGAAGCATGAATACGAATTGATTATCCTCTCTAGCTCCCCATGCGAAAACTGTGCTCTTCAAACCAATTTCTCCTCGAACCCAGACTTTCTGACTAACCAAACAGTATCCAACATATGCTAGGATAACTACACCAACTGCAATGCTGAGAATGGCTCGGGTATCCATTCTTAGCTTCTAAATCTTCGACTTACAAACAACAATGAAGCGCCTGCTACCATTACTCCAAAACCAGGTAATGCAGATTCTTCTTCGATTTCTTTCTCATCGAATTCTATCAATGTTGTCTTTCGTGGATTGTCTGTGTCTGCATTTGCATCAACTTGTGCTTCCGCTACGGATGATTCAATTGGCATCATCTCAACAACATAGCCGCCTTCTTTCATATTAGGCATGTCCATGTTGATGTAAGCTGGATGTCCGGTGTCTGCATTGTGGAACCAAATTATTTCTGAATCACAGAAAGGATCTCCTTCACAATCGTCTTCATGGTCATCATCATGACTTGAGCGGCTGCCGCCTGGGATGATTCCATCATCTCCTCCATCGTCATCCCTATCGTCATCGTCTTCTTCTTCTCTATCGCAATCCTCATCATCTCTCTTAGGATTATTTTCAGAACATTGATCTGTTGGGAATACTTGATAACCACTATATTCTGTTCCGTCTGATGCAGTTGCCATTTCCTTTTCACCAGTTTCAAATGCATAAGGTATCGGACCGAAGTCTTCAATTTCATGAACTGAATAAGGACCGAATGCGAATCTGTTATTTTCTATTCTTAAATTCAACCTTTTGAATTCTTCTTCGGCTGTTTCATCACAATCTTCACCTTCTTGGGCAGATTCGTCGTCATCACAGGATATTTCTTCTAAAATTTCTTGGAAAATTTCATCCATCCATGTTTCTGGTATATACATTGGGAAAATATCGTTCCAACCCGTTATTACGTCTGGAAGTCCGTCATTATCTCTATCTACTGTTACACTGAATGATTCGTTGTTGTGAAGTTCTTCAATTGCTTCTGTTAGACCAGAATATAGTTCTTGCATTTCTGGTAATTGGTCACAATCTGAGTCTGGACATATTGATAATTCTGGTTTCTTAATGTCTACCTTTCCACCCACATCTCCGCTAATTGTTAAGCGAGACATGTCTCCGTCCCAATATTTATTTTCTTCTAAAGGAAGGTCTAATACATTCAGTGGATCGTCACCAAAATCAAAAAGTAAATGCCAGCTTGCTTCTGATGTCATCTCAAAAACTGCGGTTTCTAATTTTATATCTATTGTTTCGTAACAAGTTGCTTCTTTGGCTTCTTCATTTTCGTCACATACAGAAAATGGTTCATTGTTGCCTTCTTCGCTTTCACCTTCGTCTTCTCCGTTTTCACAGTCCCACATTCCGTCATTTACGTAATCCATAGGATATGTGTCTCCATTCTCACACTCGAAATCATAACCATTTCCTGGTTCATCGCTACCATCGTCGCAATCTTCCCAACCATCATTTGCATAATCAAACGGATATGTTTCGTATCCATTATCACATTCAAATTCTACTTCTTCGCCATCTCCGCCTTCCAAAATTGAAACCCCATCAAGGGTTATGTTAGGTACGTTTTTGATTGTGATTGCACCTGCAGCACCAACAGCAACTGTGATTTCGGTTTTTGCTAATTCGTGTGTATCTTGTGTCCACCAAGTATCTTGTGTAATCTTAGCAACGTAGTGCATACTTCCTCCAATTTCAGTGTTTAATTCTTCAAGGACTAACGGTTCGCCAGTTACATTATCTACTAATTTTATTTCGGGATCTTCACAATCTTCTTCTTCTTCATTCCAACTTTCGTCTTCACACTTAAGATTTAAACGTAAGTCATGCTTGCCTTCTGTAGGGAACATACTTGTGAATTTCGTGCCCATTACTGTGTGTGAATAGAGAGACTGTTCTGTCTGCATATGAATCATTTGATCGAAATCGTCAACCACTTCTCCGGTGTAATAGAAACCTAGAATTGCCTTGTTATCTAATTCAAATGATTTCAATTCAAGACCGGATGCGTTTTTGACCATTTCAGCTTCTTCACTAGACATCAGTTCAGTGATGTTGCCTTCTAATTCAGATATGCTGGGTTCGGCTTCTGCCATCAAGTCTATTTCTTTACCAAATGCCCATTTGTCTCCAACTGCAAAATTCGAATCTTCTACTGCTGTTGTTGCTTGGGATCCAAGTAAGAAAACTGCTACTAGCAATGCAAATAATGTGTTCTTGTACATTGTTTTTCCTGTGCTGTGCGCACTCTCGACGTTTTGTTGACTTATTTAAAACCTCTTCGAAAAGAATTTTTGGTTTTTATTCATATGAAAAGATAAAAAGGTTGTCAGAGACCTTTGCTTCCTGTGGAACTTTTTTCTCCAGAAAGAAATAAACGACAGAAGTAAAAATAAACCGCCGCATAGAGAGAGGTTTCCAATGGAAACAGAGGTGTGTGTCTGTTCTATTGCCTTTATCCCGATAAGAATGACTCTCTTATAGTACAAGATAATGAGTACTGTACTCTATGATACACCTTTCTCAGTTGATTTTAGGAAAAACAGGATGCGTTTCTTATGTTCTTTTTTGTAAGAATCAAAATGAAGTGGCTATAGTAGATCCCTTCCAAGGGTTTGAGGAAGATATAGAAAAAGAATTGGTAAAACTAAACAACCCGAAAGTGAAATACATAATAGACACTCATACACATGGAGATAGGAGATCCTCTTCTCCTTATTTTTCAAAAAAATATAACACAAAGGGGATAATTAAAAGCAGTAAAACCAATTACAAAGGAGAGAAGATAACTACAGAAGACGGTGATGTTTTGAATTTAGGAGATTCTGAAATAAACGTTCTTTTCACACCAGGACATACTTATGATCACAATTGCTACCTAGTAGAGGACAATCTTTTGTCTGGCGATAGCTTGTTCATAGGCGACGTAGGAAGAATAGACTTAGGTTTCAATGTCACAAAAGAGAATCTCAAAGAAAGATCAAATTTAATGTATGATTGTTTAAGAAAACTGGAAAAATTAGACCCAAATACAAAAATCTGCCCAAATCATGTGGGTAGAGCCCATGCAATATCTTCAGAAGAGACATTTTCAACGATTGGTAAAGAGCTCAAATCAAATGAGGCATTGCAGATAAAAGACAGAGATGAATTTTACAAGTACATGACAGAGGGATGGCCTCCAAAACCAGAAGGTTATCTGCAAATAATAAAAGACAATATTAATGGTTGAAGAGAAAGAGTCACCCCAAGCTGCAATCGCTTGGATGGTTTTAGCAGGGCTTTGTTTTTCCGCCACAGGTGTTTTTGTTAAATTGTCTGGAGGGCATGTAATCGTCTGGACAGTAATCTTTGGAAGAAGTGCAGTCATTGCAGTCATGACTTTCATTTTATCAAAAATACAGAAAGTATCACTTTCCTTCAAAGAATCGAAATGGCTCATTTCTAGATGCATAACTGGATTCTCAGCGATGGCTTGCTACTTCTATGCAATTCCTTTAATTCCACTCACAACAGCGGTTGTTTTACAGTGGACTTCACCTTTATTCGTAGCTCTTTTTTCAGGATATTTGATTAAAGAAAGAGTATCTCCTTTTCTTTTCGCTTGTATTGGTATTGCATTTACAGGAACAGTTTTGATAATTTCCCCCTCCTTTGAAGCAGTTGAAATAAATGCACTGTACGCTCTTGCATCCGGAATACTATCTGCATTAGCATATCTTTCAATACGTGAACTAAGATCAACTGCTTCATCCGAATCCGTAGTCTTTTGGTTTGCTATATTTTGTGTAATAGTCAGTCTACCACTGTCTGCCAAAGAAATCATAACGCTATCGAGTTATGAAATACAAATCTTAGTAGCAGTAGGAATTACAGCAGGCGTAGGGCAAATCGGCATGACTCGCGCATTTCATGCAGCTAAAGCAGCTTACATTGGTGCATTTTCATACAGCACAGTTGTAGTAAGTTGGATCTACGGTCTTTTCATATTTGATGAAGTTCTTTCTTCTTGGGATATGTTGGGAACTTTACTAATTGTAGGAAGTGGAATTATTCTTGCTACAACATCTCCTAAAACAACGAATGTCCAGGCCCCTTGACTAATTTTCTACAACCAACCCAGGACAAACACCCTAAAATCAAAACAATAAGATAGAATACAAGTCTCCCCGCAACTTCCAAATAATTTAGGAAAAGATAAGGGAAACCACACGAAACAGACCCACATGGAAAGTCATTGTTGACTTGAACAAAAAATTCCATCCAAATAATATACGAGACAAAAATCATAGCAAAGACAGAAAATTCTTTCTTTACGTTTTTGAAAGTCTCCGAATAAAAAAGAACTTCAATGAATAAAATTACAGAAGTTCCAAAATGCATGTAATAATCTTTGAGAACGTCGATTATTGTCCATCCACTTTCCGCAGCTCCAAATCCACCAAATAGTTTGATAACCCAATAAAGTAAGAAAACTAGAACATTCAACACCATAGAGGCGGGCAACAAGAAATAATATGAAACAAATTTAGAATCTCTTTCATTTAGAAGGGCACAACTTGCAATTATAAAATTAAATAATAAATTCCAATTAGTAAGAAATTTAAGACCGCCCCCCCAACTTCCAGCCTTTAGAACATAGAATCCAAGAATTATATTTGTGATGAAGAAGTAAAAAGCAAGACCAAACGCAACGGCGCGAAAGATCAATCGTTTATTTTCCATCAAGATGCTATTTCCAGTCCAATTTAAAGCTAACCAACCAATTGAATTATTTTAAGGCAAAATACTCGCATAGCCCTTAGGCGACACGAGTAATCATCTCTGGAGTAATGCCATGCTCAGTTACAGCATAAATCATTACAGCAGCTTTTTCAGGATGATTACGGATTTTCTTGATAATCAGTCTATTTTCAAACTCTGCAGCCATTCTTCCAACTTCAAGTTGAATAACGACATCACAGATTGCTTCAATTTGACTATGAATTCTAGCTTCATGAGAACCTTCTGAAATAGTGTACATCACTGTTCCACCATTTGCCTGCGCATATTCCTTAATTGTTCTCATAGCAGACAATACTTCAATAGGATTGTAGTACTGCATAAAGAAATCTAAAGAATCTACAACAACACGGAAAGGCGACCTAAGTTTAGATATTTCATATGTCATATCAGCAACAAAATTAATTTGATCAGAAGTGGAACCATATGAACCTAAATTTCGCAATTCAGAGACAGAAAGCCCTTCTTGTTTAAATCGAGAAGCTTGAAGCTCACGAGATAGAACTTTCTCGAAATATTGAGTTCCAACATTAACAATTCTAAGATCAGTAGGCCATCGGTACTGCTCAAAAGTATCAATTAATTCGTCAGAAGTTTCATCTGTTGAAAAATAAACAACATTTTCTGAACCAACACCAGCAGAAGCAAATTGTTTTGACAACAATTCTTTTCCAGAACCAGATGACCCCTCGATTAAGACACAACTTCCTAAAGTAATACCTTTCTCATCAATCAAAGCTTCATCCAGTCTTTCTATTCCGGTTGATACAATTTCTGCCATTTTAGTCACCTATTACTTTATCTGATAATAATTTTAATGCAGACGCAAGCTCATCACTAGTTTGTTCCTTCACAGTCATTAACATACTATAAATTTCCTTTATACGCATTGAGTTGCCAAGGACGTTAATAAATTCTCTCAAAACTTTAGGTTCAGAATATATGCTTAATCCGTTAACAGAGTCAAACATAACAAATCTCTTTTTGGCTTTCAATCTCCTTTCCAAAAGAGAAATATTCAAAAGAATCGATTCTAACATGGTTGGCGATTCAACATACAAAGTTCTTGGATCGCCGGTGCTTCCACCCACAGTCATCGAAACCAAATCTACGAAATAAAGATCAGACAAGTCTGCTTTAGCCTCCTCTAATTCAGTGACGATATGAGATGAAGGCCTTGAAGTGGTAACATAAATTCCACCAAGTTTTTTGTTTAACAATACTCCTGCAATTTTCACAGTATCTGCATGAAATGAATCTGCACCTATACTGACTGTAGTCAAAGTGTCGCCATTATTGATACTTTGAATAATTGATTTTGCCGTGTCTTTTACGCTCATGTGAAAGCTTGCCCTCCATCTTGCCCCCATTTAAGTAGTGGGACAACAGCTAAACCAACGGGTGTTAATTCAATCAAATGTCTTGCACGAGAGTGCTTCGTTCCACGCATTTTTACAACCTGTAAACTTCTCAGCAAGTCTCCTTGGCGAATAATGTTCCCCATAAGTACGACTCCATCTGCAACGGCTTCTTCAACACCAAAAATAGAGTACGTTTGTACGTTAGAATCAACAACAGTCTCTGAAATAAGCATAGTTGTACAACCAAAAGTACTAAGGAATTGACTTAATCTAAATATGAAATTGCGGATACTTCCTTTGTCTGGAAGTTGATAGCACACTGCAGTAATAGAATCAATAACGAGTCTTGTAACTCCCAATTCATCGACAATATCTTCGAATGCTCCCAAAAGAGCTTCCATATCTTTTGAAGTGTATGTTCCATCCAATCTTTCAACACCTAACCGGTCATTAATTACAGTCAAATCAAAAATATTCAATTTTCCTTCTTTAACCAGAGATTCATCGAAGAAACCATAAGTTTGCAGATTGGATAACATCTTGGATGAAGGTTCAGTTACAGAAATATAACAACAAGTTTCTCCAGATTTAGCCCCGTTAATCAAAAATTCCATTGCCAAAGTAGTCTTTCCAGAACCAACAGTCCCTGCTAAAAGAACAATATTCCCAATAGGAACCCCCCCATTCAAAATACGGTCAATCCCTTCTATATGGGTGACACATTTATCCCTAGGACGCCCACCCCGTGGGTCCAATGCAATTGGTTTTGTTACGTCTTTTTTTGCCATCTCAATCACTCATCGATTATGAATTGGTCAATAAGGTATTGCCGAACCCTCTTTTTCAATGTTCTCTCTGTAATACCTTCACTTTGACTATTGTCATGCATAATTTGAATTTCTCTTTGAATTTCAACAGGTAATTCAGCCCATGCGACAGGAGGTTTCTTAGGTAATAATCCTCTGAGATCCTTTGGGTTTGCTTGCGCAAATATTTCTTCAAATCGTTCCTTTACGCGACTGTCGAAGAATTCATCAGCTTCTCTTTCGACTTCGTTATAAGCCTTGATTAATTCCTCTTCAACAATCTGACCCAAGTCTTCTAGGAACACCCCATCAGGTAAAAAACGATGGTACCATGCACCATCTTCATGAAGCGCATCCATGTGTGTACGGTTGTAAACATCAATGAGAGGCGTTTCGTATTCTTCCTTTGCCATGTAATAATCCCTGAGGTTTCAAACTGGGGCCTTATAAGATACTTAGCCTAAATAAAAATCAGCCAGTAATTAGAGGAAGAACGTAGTAAATTGCTAAAAAAGTTCCAAGAAGAGCTTCACCAACAATACAACCCGTTGCAATCATATATGTGTTAAGCAATCTCATAGTTCTTTGCTTTTCACTTAAATTTTCCTTTTCTACAGCAACATCAAGGAATCGGCTTTCCCAATAATCTCTAAGTCCTCCACCAACTACCATTGGTAAAGTAATGATCATTGGAAGATACATCCCTAATCCAAAGGCAGTGCCCATTCCGGTTAACAATTCCATAAACACCCCAATAACAACTCCGACAACTAGTAAATCCCAAGGAGTCTGTCCACCAAGCATAATCTGAGCAAATGCAGCGAATGCATTTGCTTGAGGCGCATACAAAATCAAATCACCACGAGCTAAAGCCAAAGATAAAAGACCTGCAAATAGCGCAGCAACGATAGTTCCTGGAATAATACCAACCAATTCAGTTTTCATAATGTGCATAGGTCGATTTCCAACATACAAACCTGGTTTGTAATCTCCAATAACAGTTCCAGACATGGAGATGGCCCCACCAAAAACAGTGGTTCCCACTAGGGCTAAAATGGCAGTATCACTTTCATTCAGACCGATGGCTTTGAAAATTAAAACGAGCATCAAGAGAACAATAAAACTCGTACCAGACACTGGTTCGATACTTGTTTCCCCCATAACTTTGACAGCAATAGCTCCCAAAGCAAAAGTCGTTAAACACAATACCAATGAAAAAATAAAAGATGCAAAGAAGCCAAATTGTGTCGAAAAGGTCAGAGTTATTCCAACCAATGAAACGAGCAACATTACGGGGATGTGGCTTATGGGCCATTCATACCATCCCTTACCATCAACATAGTCCTTTCTGGAAGCATCATCACTTTCTCCCTTAAAAATATCAATCACATCCGAAGCTGTGGTCTTGAAAACAGGGGCCATCTTCAGCAGGCCAGTAATTCCACCTCCTAAAATAGCACCAATGGCCATTGGCCTGGCGACATAACTATAGGAATAGATAGATGCAATAGGTGAATATTGTCTAACCGAGTGAAAATTCCCGTCAAGGGGATAGTAAAATGGATATCCCAACCCGTCACCTGCAGTATACGCAAGAGGAGTTACAATAAACCATGTGAAGAAAGTTCCTAAACTAACTAAGAGCGCAACACGAAATCTCATGAACCATCCAATGGCCCCCATCATGGGAGTTAATTCAAATCCTAACCAAGTGTAGTTAGTTAGTGGGTGGCTCATAGGGACCATCAAATCGGCCCCATCATACCATTCAACATTTTTAGAGGCTGAAGTTAAAACAGATTCTTTAACTTCATTTCCTGCAGCATCATAAGAACCAGTTCCTAAGATAGGCCAGTCTCTTAAGAAAGTAAAGAACATAACCACTGCCGTAGAAAATCCTACAAGTTTAATGGAATGCATTGCACTTTCCATTCCACCTTCTTTTGATGTTTCACCAGCAATGTCCATTAATTTTATGTTAGCCTCAAAACCTGGAAGAGGCAGCGGATCTTCGACTAACCATACTCGTCTGAATATGATGAAATACAAACAACCTAGAAAACCCCCCAAAATAGAAGCAATCATAGCAACACCAGCCAATGCCCAAGAATCAGGCAATAGTAATGATGAATCAATAAGATGGCTTCCGTCTGCTAATTCATATTTTGGAGAATAAGCTAGTAAATAGATTGCAGGATAAGTAAAAACAAATCCAGTACAAACCATAGAGGCCCCAGTTGAAGCCGAAGCAGATAGATTAACTTCACCAGGAGACCATCTCAAGGCCATAGCAGAAAGATAAGCAACATACCATGAACCAGAAACAATCATTCCAACTTTCAACCCTACATATTGGTTAATAATTGCAAAAATTATTCCAATTACTAACCCAAGCAACATCTGGTTCCATTTCCATTTAGTAGTGCCAAAACCATCTTTTCTGTTCTTTTCTTCTAAATATTCTTCTAAAACTTCTGTGTTAAAATTAGCATACATTTCAGTATCAAAATAATCCAAAGTCCCCTTCTCGATAGCCTTCAAACCTTCAGGGGTAGGAGTTTGTCGATAAGCCGAAGTACGCACCTTACTCATTTTAATACAAGGTCATCAAAACAACAGGGCATTAAACCGATTGTGTAGAATTCCATGGTAGGAACCTTTAAAGAATGGTCACGAGTCCAAAAGTAGATGCAGGTATTCTTCAGGAGCCTACTGGCTGTGGCGTTTTTCGGTATGATTTTATTGGCCCAGCCGACCGAAGCGGAAGAATCTGATGATTTCAATAATGTAGATTTATACTTTTATGGCGATTTAGATAATGGCGATGGAAACATATCTACACTCAGACCCACATCAGATACAGACACACAAAGTGATTGCCCTCAAGATGGTAATAGATTGAGCTGGCCGGGGCAAGATAGACAATGGGAAGATGTAGGTAGTTGGGAAGTGTATCTACAGACGCCAGGATCAGTAGCTACGGGAGATTACACATTTACAATATGGGCAAACTCAACTCAAGGTACAGTTGAAGATGTTCAGTTTAGAATAACAATTTACATTGGTAATTCTGCTGGCGTCACGGAAACATCACAGTCCAAGACGATTACAGATTCGAGCGAAGTAGCAACCCGTTTCGATATCAACTTTGACATATCCAACGCTAGTTTTAGCGATCCCGATGTGAACAATGACGATGACTTTTCCATAGACTTAGAGTATTCTGGGGGAGATCCTGGCGAAAACCCTCTTACAGGAGGATCATCAACAGAGCAAATAGTTGTCTTAACATCTAGTGCAGAACACCCTTCAGGAATAGCTAATTTATCGATAAATCATTACAAGGCTTGGTTTTCTGAGATAGCCGTAGAGGAATTCTCAGAACGAGTTTTCATTAAAACAGTAGTCGAAAGTGCTTTTGGAAAATCAGACATAGATCCTGGAGAATGGATGTTGGGCGTATATGGTCTTTCATCAGGTAATCAAGATTTAACAGCAGATTTCAATATGAAATCATCTCAAAATAGTACGTATGAATTATCCTTCTATTGGTATTACAATAGAGACAATGCAATAAGCGACACCTACAAATTTTTCATACAAATCATGGATATTCAAGGCAATTCTTGGGAAGTGATATCTGATGAAGAATTATATCTTGTAATCCATGGCTTTGAGATAGATAATTCAATTACTTCTGCCGACATCACAATTAACAACCAAACGGGAACATCAATGGTCAAAGCAGGCAGTTCATTCACAATAGACATTGTGGTTACAGCCACAGGAGATCCCTTGATTACTTACAATCCAATTCCAGTTTCTATAGTTTGGGTAGATGGTTCTAATGAAATCGTCCTTTACGAAACAGCAGTTTTTGCAAATCCAGGTGCAACTGCCAAGACCTCATTCCGTCACACTTTTGACAAGGAAGGCGATTATTTGATTAAAGTCATAATAGATAGAGGAAATTTTGTAGCAGAATCTGATGAAAATAACAATATAGGTGAATTCATCTTACAAGTTTCAGAACCTGAAAAAGAAAATATAGTGGAATCTTTTATAGATAATATAACAGGCGGAGGCACTGCGTCTATGCTGGCAATACTGTCTGCAACATCTATTTTATTGGCCTTCTTCTATCTCAGAAGAAGCGGGGAAACTGATTTCGAATGGGAGGAAGATGACGAATTCTGAAATGAAAATACGGGGCTACAAACCCGCGGATGAAACATACTACGAGTACAAAGACGAAGAAGAAACTCCTCGCGGCGTACGCTATGAGAAAGTAGACGATGAAGATATAGATTCTTCAACAATAGGCAGATATGCTGAAACCAAAGATTTCAAGCATTGGCCATTCAAAGTTGGAAATGCTATGACTCAAGGTGCGCCAGACGACGTTCAACATACAGTAGATACAGGCGGTAGCAGTGGCTACGCAACAATGGACCAGTTCATGAAAGAAGATAGCGCCAAAGAGCAATTTTGGGTTGAAAGAGAAAACGCCAGCATTATTTCTATAGCAATCGACAATTGGTTTGGTTTGAAAGACTATATCATAGCCTTCTTACCTGCAATACCTATACTAGTGCTCACAACCGCAGTTTTAATCGTAATTGCACTTTCTATTTGATTTTTCCAATCTCTGAAAGAAGACAGTGCCAAAGAGTATTTAGAAAGGAACCATTAATCATTCTCTATAGCTACCTTTAATCCAGGAAATCGATTAAGTTCAAAAGGATTAACACGTTTTTTTTCAGTGGTTTTTACACATTCAGATTTCAACCAGTTGAATTCATGTACATCTTCCCATACAGGCTCTAAAGAGGCTAGAAAATCTTTCAATTCTTTAGCCATCTCTAATTCCATCCTCTGTAATAGATACCAAGGCCTCATTTTCAGGCAGGTGTGGAGAATCTACAAGCCTGCAAACACGTTTACCAGCTTTTCCTCTTCTCAAATAAACTCTGAATTTTGAGGTATGCCCAACAATATTTCCACCAATAGGTTTTGTAGGATCACCAAAGAAAGCAGCAGGATTCGAAGATACTTGGTTTGTTACTACTACAGCAGCATTATGCAAATCCCCAAAACGAGCTAATGCAGACATATGTGCGTTGATTTTACCCTGCCTGTCGGCAAGAGTTCCTCTTCCGATATATTCTGCCCGGAAAGCACCTGTTAACGAATCAACAGCCAACATCTTAATTGATTTTTCTTTAGCTATTTCTTTGACTTTTTCAACCATTAACATTTGCTGATGGGAATTGTACGCCCGTCCAACATGTATTTTGCTTAAAACATCATCAGGATCCAATTCCAATGCTTTAGCCATAGAAATTATTCTTTCGGGTCTGAAGGTGTTTTCAGTATCAATTATTGCAACTTCTCCACCCAAACCCCCCTGTTCAACAGGAAGTTGAGCATTTACGGCTAACTGTAAGATAAATTGTGTCTTTCCAGAACCGTACTGTCCGTAAAATTCTGTGATAGATTGAGTTTCTACGCCTCCACCTAACAATTCATCAAAGGTGCTTGACGAGGTCGTAAGTTTTCCAACGGTTGCCCGTTTTTCCATTAGTTCCGTACCAGTAAGGAAAGAACCAATTTTGGCATTTTTACTAGCTTCTTTTATGTACTTAGCACAGGATTCTTGACCAATGCCAGTTGCGTCTGAAAGCTGCCCAGGAGATTGTGTTCCAATCTCTTCCAAAGTACTATATCCTGCCTCTCTAAATTTCTCAGCGATAGCAGGACCAACTCCAGTTAAGTCTTCTATATTTTGTATTTTTACTTCAGTCATTTTTATGCCTCTTTATAGTGGTTAAATCTAGGTTGGAAGATACGCCCTTGATCAGTTAGGGAATCTAGAATTTCATCAAGCATAGGCCCATCTATCCCCTCCATCGAAACAGCGATACCTAGATCATCATAATAAATTCCATCACCTTCGTCCATTTCCTTAATTTTACCTAGAACTTTTGCTTCATTATCATCTCCAGAAGCAGTCTCGGTTGTCTCTCCAACAATTTCTTTAGTTTTTTCTGCAACTTTAGGTTCGGTTTTGGCAGCAGGTTCAAACTCACCAGTAAAATTCTTTGTTTCAGGCATTGCAACATCGCCGCCAGCTAGACGCGTAAGACAATCGTATAGAAGAGCTTGGTAAGTTTCAACCGCTATAGTGGGATAGAAATCTTTTGAAAGTTCCAATCCATCCATTTCTCTTCCTGTGAGGTTAGCTCTTTTCAAAGCTTCATCGTCTTCACCAAAAGCTTTGTTTGCGTTTATGCGACGCATGAGAGTGTCACAAGCTTTTATTGCCCAATGATTTACTTCATCCATAGAAACGGCACGAATGCTTTCTGGTTGAACACTAACATATGTTCTTTCACTGTCTTCAGGAGTTCTAGCCCTCACTTTTCCAACACATAAAACAGGGACGCCGATTTCCAGTTTAGAAAGCGCACTTGCCCCTTCTGGATTGTATTGACCGGCTTGTAAGTAGTAGAAATCACCATTTGGGTCAATTACCCTTGCAGTGTAGAAAGGATCGGCCTCACTGCCTCTATTTTCAATCTGATCTAAGACTCCTCCAATCAGTACACGAGAAAGTTTACCTCCAATTTCTGAAATTAGATATGTTGGCGAATATTCCCTATCCTCGACATGTTTTACAATTGCTGCAGATAATTCTTTGGCTAAGACCAAAACCCCAGGTTCTCTTCTTTGAGCCATTTAGCCCTCCAATGCAGCTAAGAATTGCCGTGCAACACTAGGAACATCTAATTCATTTGCCGTTTCACAGCTTCTAGCAAAGAAAGATAATCCATATTCATCTGATCTTGCAAAACCTCTGAGTTTCAAAGGTTTGAGCAATAAAGCATCTTCAATTTCTTCAACCAAAGCTTCAGGTCCAAAATTATCTTTTACGAATTCAAGACAAGAATCAAGGTTTCTCCCTAGTACTTTTTCAGTTATTTCACGGTTTAGATAAGCAGTGCACGATCCAGAACCATCATCAAAAATCATTTTTATTCGAAGATCGGGGTCTGCATTTTTACGGTCATCACCATTTCTAACCAATCTGTTGGTTTCTTTGTCTCTAAAAATTAGTCCACTGCCTTCCCTTATAGAAAAAACATGGCCTTCTACCACAGCATCAGAGGCCCCATTTCTCTCATCCAATTGGGCCAAAGAGTATTGAACACCTCCTTCATAATCTTGTAAAGAAGGTAAATCATCATCATCTATTTCAGTGAATTTAGTATATTCTCCAAATTGTAAGTCAGGACCATTGAATTCTTTTACATACCCATTATCAATTTTGTATGTTTTACCCGCAATGATGTTGTGATCCTCCCAAGATGTAAATCTACAGGTTCCCGTTTTATCTCCTACAGTTCCTCCAAAAATTGTTTTAGGCTCACCTTTTACAGTTATATTGCGTGTTTCAACATCAATTATTCTTAGTTTAACAGAAACATTATTCATCCCAGGTTTTAGATTAACCAATTCAATTTCTTCACCGGCTTGGTTCATAGTGTTTTCAGCAACACCAAGATCTAAATTTTCTAAATCCGCATCTTGAATTTTCTTCATAGAACCGTCATTTATATTCAAAGTAATTCTATCATTCCAGCTCTTTGAGTATGCATTTAGAACTTCAACTACATCACCACTTTCAAAGTTACATTGATCACTCCAGTATGAATATCTCATACGCATAGTAGAGTCGCCAATTTCACCTTCAAAGAGAACTTTTTGGGCTCCTTCTTTGGTAGTTATTTCCTTTCGGTATACAGATAGGATCTTTGCTTTGAATTGAACATTATTTTCACCAGGTCCAATTTGGGCTAGAAGTTTTTCAGCACCCATTTGTAAAGCACTTGGGTTTCCATAGTGCTTTCTTACAATAGATTCCTTGGCCGTTGCCAAATCTATTCCATATTCCTCGACGTATCGTTTCAATTCAGTTACGATTACGCTGCGTTCTAGCTTGTCGCCGATTGCTTTCACTATATCGTCGACATGTGTTTCAAAATCTGCTTCGTTCGTTTGCATTATTTGTTGCCTCTCTTTTTTTCGACTCGGCGGCAATTCCGAATCTATCCATTACTCCTAAACAGGGTATATATACTTATGGGCTATCCTCCTTTTCCCCCTAATAGGTTATAATCCTATAAAGGGTTTTTAGGGCCTTAGCGAAGCATTATAATGGCCCCTTTTGTCGTGGAGACAGGTAGATAATTTGAAAGTAGATGAGTTAACGCCAAGAACAGGTCGAGTTAATATGCCTGTTAAGGTCTTGAGTTTAGAAGAACCTCGTGCTATGGATAATGGTACAGTAATCTGTGAAGGATTAGTTGGGGATGAAACCGGCACTGTAATTATGAGTTTTTGGAATGATGAATGCGAAGTCGTCAATAATGGAATGACTATTGATCTGAAAGATGCTCGCGCTAATCTAGTAAGGGGACACATGCGCATTAGTCTAGGAAAGAAAGGCAGTATGAAAGAAGCAGGAACCTCTTTGGAAGAAATCAAAGAAAGCGTCAATCTTTCAGATTTAGAATATGAAATGCCTCGCTTTGGTAGAGATAACCGAGGAGGCCGAGGAGGAGGAGGGCGTAGTAGAGGCCCGCCTAGTCGTTGGGGTGTCTTGATGAAATTAAAAAGAGATACAGGTAATAGGAAATTTTTCAATCGTGACGAAATGTCCGAAGAACAGATCGAAGCCGCCATTAAGGAAATGGGAGGCGAGTAACTCTGGCGAGGAGAGGGAGACACAGGCGCCGAGGTCCAGCCAAAGCCCAACCCCCTCAAAGAAAAGATAAGAAACCCCAGAAGCGAAATAAGCCAAAGGCAATGGTAAATGAGGGCAAACGCACAGAATTACTTTATTTTTTAAGAGAAATAGTATTAGAGTCAGGCGTATCAGACAAATTAGCAGAACCTTTCATGGCATCATTAGTAGCCAAAGGAGCTAGGGAATCTGTTGAAAGCGCAATGGAATTTCTGGATTCAAAAATTGAAGAAGGATTTATTTCATCAGAAACACGTGAACCTATAGAAAAGAAGATGAGAAGATTCACAAAAATGCGCTAAGATGTCTTCACTCCCTTCTCGAAGTGAATTATCAAAATACTGGATATTAGACCCAAACACAATATTTTTGAATCATGGTTCTTTTGGGGCTTGCCCTAAAGAGATTCTAGATTTCCAAACCCAATTAAGACAAACATTAGAAAGAGATCCTGTAAAATTTATGGAGACAGAAGCTAAGGATCTATGGGCCCAGGCATTGACTGCACTTTCTAACTTCATAAATGCAGATCCAGAAGGCATGACTTTCGTAACGAATGCAACATCAGGAGTTAATACAATTTTAAAATCATTGGATTTGAAACCAAATGATGAAATAATAGTCTTAGACCATTCATATCAGGCATGCTGGAACGCCGTAGATTATATTACAAAAAAAACAGGAGCTAAGACGGTAGTAGCCACTATCCCGTTTCCAATTGATAGTAATGAGCAAGTAATAGAACAGATTCTAAAAAAGGTTACAGAACGGACTAGACTTGCTCTCATAGACACTGTAACAAGTCCAACAGGAATAAGATTGCCATTTGAAGAATTGGTGAGTAAGTTACAATCTAGGAATGTTGATGTTCTACTGGATGCAGCACACGGACCGGGAATTGTTCCTTTAGATATCAAAAAGTTGAATCCAGCATACGTAACAGGAAATGCACACAAATGGCTATGCACTCCCAAAGGATCGGCATTTCTCTACATACGTGAAGACAGAAGAAACAGAATAAGACCCTTATCAGTCAGTCATGGCGCTTCAATACCTGGAACAGAACAGGAAAGATTTAGATTTGAATTTGATTGGACAGGTACACAAGATCCAACAGCATGGCTTTGCATTCCTCCAGCAATTGATCATATTGGAGGTATGTTAAGTGAAGGCTGGCCCGCAATCATGGATTATAACACAAATTTGGCAATACAAGGCCGTAATTTACTTCTTGAAGCATTGGGAACTCCAAAACCCTCTCCAGATTCAATGATTGTAGGTTTGGCTGCAGTTTTGCTCCCCGGTAGTGAGGTTCTTACTGCTTCAGCCTTGGAACCAGATCCATTCCATACCTTGCTTTTTGAAAAACATAGAATTCAAGTCCCAGTCTTTGGCTGGCCTCATCACAACAAAAGATATCTTCGTATTGCATCTTATCTTTACAATTCTATCGAAGAATACGAATACTTAGCAGAAGTATTGAAAAAAGAAATCTGACCGGACATTTTTAAAACAGGCAATTGTGCGCAACATTCCTATGGCACCTGAAGAGGAAGAGATAGAGGATTTGCCGGAAGAGGAATCCGAAGAAGTGAAGGAGGAAGAAGAAATAGATCCAAATGCACCACTTCGTCAACCCATAGTTGCAGTTTTAGGACATGTAGATCATGGAAAGACTTCTCTTCTTGATTATGTAAGAGGAACAACTATCGTCCAGCGGGAAGCTGGAGCTATAACACAACATATTGGCGCCACAGAAGTCCCTTTCGAAACCGTTTCAAAAATTTGTGGGCCGCTTTTGAAAGAAGGAACAACAACACTTCCTGGTTTATTGTTCATAGATACACCCGGCCATCATTCCTTTACAACACTTAGATCAAGAGGTGGTGCTTTAGCCGACTTAGCAATTCTAGTGGTCGATATAACAGAAGGTTTCAAGCCACAAACAATAGAATCCATCAATATTTTGAAACAACAACAAACGCCTTTCATTCTAGCATTAAACAAAGTAGACAAATTACCTGGATGGCGTACGCGCCCTGGTTCATTCTTAGCTAACCATGCAAGTCAAAGTTCAACAGGGAAACAAAATTTTCAAGCTCGAATGTATGAAATTATTGGTGAACTGGGGTTACATGATTTCGATTCGGCCCTATTTTCGGAAATACAAGATTTCCAAAAAACAATCGCACTAATTCCAACATCCGTCAAAGAGACAGGGGAAGGCGTTCCAGAATTATTCATGATTCTTATGGGTCTTGCACAGCGCTATTTGCGAGGTAATTTGCTCTTAGGCGACGGTTCTTCGGAGGGAACCGTCATTGAAATCAAAGAGGAAAAAGGATTGGGAAAGACATTAGGAGTAATTATTTACAATGGAATTCTCAAAGCATCTGACACCTTGATAATTGGCGCTCAGCCAGAACCAATAGTCACCAGAGTACGCTCATTACTAAGACCTAAACCATTAGATGAAATTAGAGACCCTAGGCAACAGTTCGACAACGTCAAAATAGTGGGAGCGGCAGCAGGATTGAAAGTAGTAGCACCAGATATTGAAGGAGTTGTTGCCGGAGCTCCATTTTACAGTGCTTCAACAGATGAAGAAATCGATGATGCCTTAGACAGACTTTCAGATTCTATGAAATCTAATGTAAAGTGTACTGATGAAGGCGTAGTAATCAGAGCAGATGCAATAGGTTCATTGGAAGCTTTAGCTTACGAGCTATCTGCGGCCAAAATTCCGATTGTCAAAGCTTCCGTTGGGGATGTTTCTAGACGAGATGTTGTTACAGCAAATCCTTCTGAAGAAGAATACAGGGCAATCTTGGCATTTAATGTAAAAATACATCCGGATGCTAAAAATGAGTTGTTTGAAACAGGAGTAAAATTATTTGAATCAGATATTGTTTATAGACTTTTAGAAGATTATCAGGAATGGAAAGCACAAATCAAGGAAAAACAGGCTCAACATTTGAGAGAGGATTTTTCTCACCCCGGAAAATTCGAAATTTTAGAAGGGCACACTTTCCGAACTAGAGATCCCGCAGTTGTAGGCGTTAGAGTCTTAGGGGGAAGAATAGCTTTGAATCAAGGCGTTCTCAGAAACGATAATTCAGTAGTAGGGCACATCCAATCTTTAAGATCTGGAGACCAAGTTTTGAAGGAAGCCCTGCAAGGCGAAGAAGTGGCCATCGCGATAAACAATGTAACGGTCGGCCGTCAGATATCTGAAGGAGATATCCTTTACATTGAAATGGATGAACGAGCTATTTTGAAAGTAAGAGAAGCGGGCGTTAAATTAGACCCAATAGAAGAAGACATAATTACCGAGATGCAATCCATAAAGAAGAAGGAACAGCCATTTTGGGGTAGATAAGATGACATTGGGAAACATAGGAAACACAGAATTATATAGAATAAAGAGTGAAAAAATCAATCCCTACAAGGATGCAATCCCTATATTTATCAAGTTAGAAAGCCAAAACCCTACAAAATCAATTAAGGATAGAATGGTCTATCATATAGTTTCAAAAGCCAAAGAACAAGTGTCTGAGAAAACCACCTTTGTATCTGCTTCAAGTGGGAATACAGGGAGTTCATTGGCCTATGTCTGTAAACTCCTAAACTTCGGATGTATTGTTGTAACAAACACAAAATGCAGTGAAGAGAAGATTAAGGCATGCCGAGATTATGGTGCGGAAGTCATAGTAGGCGATTCCGAAGCGCCTGCAGACTCTGACGAACATTATCAAAACATTGCAATCAATTTAGCTTCATCTAATCCTAATTATTTTGATTTAAATCAATATGGCAATGAAAACAATACAGAAACTTATTTTCAAACGCTAGGCCCTGAAATTTGGGAGCAAACGAACGGTAAAATCACACATTTTGTTACTGGTGGGAGCACTTGCGGAACAATAATGGGCGTAGGAAGTTTTCTTAAGGAGAAAAAAGAAAATATCACAATAGTTTTAGCAGATCCAATAGGTTCAAGCATCTCAGGATTTGTAATGGGTAGGGAAGTAGTATCTGAACTCGGAAGTTATGTTATCGAAGGCGTGGGAAAAGATAGCGTTCCTAAATTATTAGATAGAGAATTAATCAATTCAGTAATTGGAATAAGCGATCAAGAAGCTATAGATATGTGCCATAGATTGAAATCTGAAGAAGGCATTCATCTTGGTGGTAGTTCAGGCCTTAATGTTTCTGCAGCAGTTAAGTTAGCTTCAGAAGCAGCCCCTGGTTCAAAGATTGTCACAATAGGTTGCGATTCGGGGGTCAAATATGAAAGTAAAATTTATAATGACGATTGGCTTAGAGAAAATAATTTTTCATAAAGGAATTATTCGAAATATATTTGGTCGAAATATCTCAATGAAGTGAATTCTTTTTTTACTTCATCAGAATATTTTTCAATTTCATCTTCAGTAATTTCACCTAGAATTAATTTTACCGCCAAATAAGGAATATTTACTTCTTCAGTAAACATTTGTGTAGAGATTCTAGGATTCAATTCAATCAAATAATCGCCTATAAATTGCACATTTAAAATCCAATCCAATTTCAATTTTTCTACAATATATTTTGTACTTTCTACTAGTTTTTGGTTAGAAGTTTGTACGAATTTCATTGCTAATCCAGCCCTTTCATTTTCACGTGTTTTTACAGGGCACACTAGAGTTTTTCCATTCCTTACTAAAGGATCGGTAGTATGTTCCCTTCCTTCTACAAATTCCATAACTAACAGTTCGGGAAAATCAGGATCATTTTCAAAAATTTCTTTGAATTCATTGATAGATATAAAGCGATTAATAGGTCGCTCATGAAGCAAAGTATGTTTTCGTGAAACATCATCTCTTAGAATTCTAAATCCTCTTGTTCCTTTGGAAATAGGGGGTTTGAAACAAACGGGAGTCTTAGGATATCCTAAGGCTTTGACAGCATTTAAAAAATCCGATAAGCTATTAACAATTCTAAATTTAGGAATTTTAACAGGCCCACCTTCTAGAGATTTATACAATTCAGCTTTATTTTCAGCTTCGTAGACTGCCTTTTCTGATGAAATTAAAACTTTTACACCTTCTTTTTCTAATATATCTTTATTTCGTGATAGTGGAATAACTTCAGATGATGATTGAGGGAACAAAACATCAGGCTTTTCTTTTTTAATTATTTCTAGTAAACGAGGAATAAACTTTTCATCTTCTCCTTTTGGTACAGTATAGAATTTGTCACACCAATGTTTTCCAATTTTATCGTGATTTAAGTCAGTTCCAATCAGAAACAATTTCCTTTCTTCAACACTTTTCAAGTATCTTATATTTGTTGCTGAACCAGGACTACCTACTGCCGTAATTATGATTTTGAGGTCTTTCATTCTTTTCCCCTTAAGAAATCTAATATTTTATCAGAAATTGTTTGACTGACTCTAACGTTGGATTCAACAGTCAATCCAGCAATATGGGGTGTTAAAATCAAGTTTTCAAGTCCAGAGAAGAGCGTAGAATCCTTAATTGGTTCATTTTCAAATACATCAAGCATAGCACCTCCTAGATGCCCATTTCTCAAATATTTCAAAAGATCGCCCTCATTTACAATTCCTCCCCTTGAGGTATTAATTATAAAACTACCTTTTTGCATTTTTTTGAATTCCTCTTTACCAAATAAGTTATGTGTTTCTCGGTTTAAAGGAACGTGTAAAGTGATGGCATCAGCTCGGTGAACCAAATCTTCAAAGGAACAGCATTCAATATTCAATTTCCTCCATAACTCATCATCATCACTAATTTCGATATCATTTCCAATCAAATTCATTCCCATAATTCTTGCATTTTCAGCTACAATTCGACCTATAGTCCCAACCCCCACAATACCTAAGGTTTTTCCATTTATTTCAGAACCAATATGTCCTGTTCTGTCCCATTTGCCCCCCAATATACTTTCAGTAGAAGCCATAGTTCCTCTAAAAAGTGTTAATAGCCCCATCATAACATATTCACTTACACTTTTTGCATTAGCCCCTGTTGCAATAATAATCGGTACATTTTTTTCTTTACAATGTAAAACATCAATGTTATCGAGGCCAACACCAAGTCTTCCAACGACTTTGAGATCCTTTACCGTGTCTAATAATTCCTTATCAACTTTAGTTTTGTTTCTAACTATTAGAGCATTTATATCAACCGATTTTTCAAGGAGTGTCTTTGAATCCAAATACAGTTCTGGTTCATAACTAACATTATGTTCTAGGGACAACTGCTCTACCTGTTCTTGGTTCATAAATTCAGTTATCAGTATGTTTGCCATTCTTTCTTAACTATTAGTTCCTCCCTCTAATAAATTATTATACACGTCCAGCAATTTTTTTTCTTGAATATCCCAGGAATAGTTCATCTTAAAAGCTTTAAAGCCATTATCTCCCATTTTTTTCCTAAGTTTTTTATCATTTGAAAGAGATGTGAGGGTGTTGGTCCAATCATCAGAAACAATGCCGCAATCAAAACGTTCTACAATCTTTCTTCGAGCTTCATAAGGCCCAACAACGACAGGAATCTTGTACGCCATAGCGTCTAGCAATTTCTTAGGAATCGCATAATCTCTTAGTTTTTCATCTACATAATGACCTACAATCAAAATATCACAAGCCGCATAACATTCATTCATCATGCTATAAGGTAGAGGTCCTGTGAATTTTGCATTAGCACCTTTTTCGGTAGCCATTTCTTCGAGATCTTCTATCATTTGATTGTACCCACTCCTTCCTTTTGGAGGGCCGCCGACAATTAACAGGCTCAAAGCATTAACTTTGGAAGCCGCCTCAAGAATTTCTTCCAAGATGGGTTTTCTCAAACCTCCAATGTATCCAGCAACAACTCCATCTAGACCAAATCTATGGTTATCTACGGGCTGTTCAACAACATCTAAGGGCTCTGAGTTGTAAAGAACAGTCCCCCCTCCAAGACGCAGTGCCAATTCATCAGAAACAGTTAAGACAGCATCGACCTTCTTGATTAATTTCTTTTGTTTTCTCTCATAATATTTTCCAATAAACCAGCTTTGAACAATTTCCATCATAGGCCAATCTTCGTGCGAATCAAAGATTACTTTGGATCCATTTTTATTTGATGCATTAGTTGCAGCCTCTAATGTTTCTAAATCATGGGCATGAATTATATCAGGCTCATATTCTTCAACTTTTGTTTGAAGTTGTTTCATTGCCCTACGAAAACCCCTTACTTTTGATATAAATCCACCATCTAAATTTTCAAAAATTCTAACAACTTTGATTCCATCTCTTTCAACATCCCATTTAGTTTCATACTTATCCATTCTACGAGCCCAACAAAATACAGTGGTTTCGTAACCAGCTTTTACAAGAGTTAGAGCTTCACGGTAAACTCGAGTATCTTCGTTCGGTTCTAGCAAATCGTGCCCTAAAATCATAGCTACTTTGGTCATATTAGTTGGTCTAACCTCACTTTGATGGTTTCAAAACCTTCGGCGTATTCATTTGCTAATTGTATTCCTCGCATTTTGACTACAGACCTAAAGAACTTCTCATTAAAATATGGATTGTGTTTCTGACTATTATAGCAATCTAACGCTAAAATCTTCTTTTTTACATGCCTTTCTTCCAATGGAATAAAACAATTAAGTGACACAGAGAGGTTATTCCACGGAAGTTCATAACCTAACAATGTACAGTTACGGAAGGCCCTCTTTGCTTCTGAAGTTACAACCCCATGATCCTGATGAATATCGGTAGTGGTGGGTGTGAAAACAATGTCGTATTGATTTTTTCTAGAATGGTTATACAACGCTTGTAAGATAGCTTGCCGATCTCTAGGGAAGAATCTAGTTTCAAAATTAAGAATTTCATGTGTAACTCCAAGTATTTTTCCGGAGTTCGCTGCTTCTTCTGCTAAATTAGGATACCTATCACCGACGGCACTGAAATACATAACATGGACGCGCCACCCATCTTCAACCATTTTAGAAATAGTTCCACCACACCCTAATTCAGCATCATCTGTGTGGGGGCTAAGAATCAAGGCATTTTTCAAACGGTTTTTTTCTATTCTTGAACTAACAGCAGATCTCAAAGCATCACTAATATTGAGCTTTTCTCTCTTAGCTTTTTCTTTTAGGCTCTGCCAATCTTCAGAAAAATCTTCAGTAATAGTGAACAGATATTGTTCAGGTTTTTTACCGTCTTTCCAACCCATAAGTTATATAGCTTTAAATAAGAGGTTATATAACCCTTCCTTTGAGGCTATAGTGGGTAAAATACACATAACCAATTTTGATGGAGTATACGAACCTGCCGAGGATTCTTGGTTAATGTCTAGGCACATCCCTGTGTTCAAAGGTTCGGTACTGGAAATTGGTTGTGGTTCTGGGATCATATCAATTCATCTTGCCCAAAGAGGAAATCAAGTAACTGCTATTGACATAAATCCTAAAGCTATCGAAGCCACTAAATTCAATTCAAAAAATAACAATCTTGAAGTTGAAGTTTTAGAAGGAGATATGTTTACTCCAGTCCAAGGTAGAAAATTCGGAACAATTGTCTGTAACCCTCCTTATCTTCCACCTGCAGAGAGATACGACGATCCAGAATTAAATTTGGCCGTAGAAGGAGGTCCTACAGGTACAGAATTCACCATACAATTTTTGTCTTTAGCTAAGGAATATCTTGAACATAAAGGTTCGATATACATGATTCTATCTAGTCGAATGGATGAATTTAAAACGGAATGGAATAAGAAAATAATTAAGCAAGAAAAATATTTTTTTGAACGACTAAATTTAGTAAGATTCAACTTTTGATTTATTAGAAAGTGAAGCCAATTTCAAACCTCTCATCAAAATTTGTCCAAATGGTAAGGAAAGTGCAGAATATACCAAGATGGAGTGCGGCAAAATCCATAGCCTATCAGTCAAACTGTAGTTCGGTTCCCAAGGTAACGATAGTACTTTGTGATCCATTCTCTCAACAAAATTCCCTTCGCCAAAACAAAGCCAGAAAATAATAGGCATTGCAATTAACATGGTAAACATCATAGGGCGCATTTGGTTTGACATCATTTCGCTCTGTAGTACCATTACTTGTGGCTGTAAAGCCATTAATTTGTTCATTCGGGCGTTATTTCCACTTTTACGAGCTTCGCCCATTTCCTTGTTGTATGCTGCCATTTTAGCTTGAATATCGGCAGTTTTTTCCCAATCAATTAGCATGTGTCGAATGATGGTTGTGACAGAAATCATAAGAATCCCAGCAAAAAGAAATGTCAATGCAGGGTATTCGTGGTTAAAACCAATCTGAGGTTCTAGAACGTCTTTAGCAAGATTTCCCATTCCTGTTCTTATTCCTGGGTTCATAATAATGTACATCATGAATAACATAGTCAGTAACATACCACCCATTGCCGGAGGTTGAACATCTTCTTCAGAACCTTGTTCTTCTTCGCTCATTTCCCTAGAATCTTCCTAAATTGATCAACAGCAACATCTACTTGATTATCATGATTTTCAACAATGGAGACAGTTGCCCCAGTCATTACTGCAGCCGTTGCTGCGTATTCACGATTCACACTCTGGTGCAATCCAATATCATCACTATCCCTTGCACGGCTCGCGTCTTTGTTTCTTCTTCCAGCAATTTCATCAGGCGTTGCTTCCACTAATACAATAATCTCTGGATTTAGGGCCCTCACAGTCCATTCGGGTAGCCCAGGCATATATCCAGACGGTGTAAGAATGGAAGCATGAGTATCGACAACTACATTTCCCATTTCAGATATTTTTTCTCCAGCTTGTTTCTGTAGTCGTTGTTGTTCTTCCACAGCTAATTTCCGCATATCATCTCTGTCTGAAACACCTTCTTTTTGAGCTTCTTCAAACATAGTCGTTCCAAAATTTACTATTTTGTACCCGTATTCTTCAGCAGCACCCATAACGGTACTCTTTCCTACGCCAGGAACTCCTGTGACTACAACAACACCCATATTGTCTAACCCAGTCTATTGGGTTTTTTGAGGCTTTCTGGTAGTTTAGAATAAGTTGCAGGACATCCTTTAGCTAAATGCCATGCTGGAACGTCTTTCGTTACAACAGCACCTCCGGCAATAAATGCACCTTCACCAATAGTTATACCTGGCATAATAGTTGCATTTGATCCAACAGTAACATCATCTTCAATTGTAATCGCTTCTAGGTTATACTCTGTTCTAAGCGGCGTCTTATCATTTGTAAGAGAAGCATTAGGTCCCAAGAAAACACGATTACCTATTTTGCTACCTGTAGGTATGTAAGCACCAGTTTGGAAGCTGCAATTGTCTCCAATCATACAATTATTGTCAATAACTACATTTGTTCCAATCAAACAACCATCGCCTACGACACTATTTTCTCGAACCAGAAAATTATGTCCAGTTCTTGTATTTTTTCCAACTTTACCAGTAGAATATATCACACCAGGACGGATTAGAGACCCGTCACCCACTTCACAACCTTCGATATTTTCTTGGTTATTTTCTAGAAAATCTAATTCATTTTTATGAGGATATCCAATCAGTGCACTAGGATCAATAAAACAAGAGTTACCAATTTTGGATTTACCGAAAATAGGCATTATTCCTCGCCAAAGAAACTTCTGAGAACAGGATGCATTTCCATCATCTGTTCTTTTCCTATTTGTTCATACATTCTAATCATAATTCCGACCGTAAGTAGCACCCCTGTACCAGAAGATTGCCCCACCGTTCCAATCATATCAGCTCCTGCAGCTAAGAATCCTACCATTGCTCCACTGAAAACAGTGACAGTAGGAATGTACCTTTCTAGAACCTTCTCAACAATTCGTGGATCTCTACGGAAACCAGGAATTTGCATTCCAGATCCTTGAATCTGTTTTGCAACTGATTCTGGACCCATATTGGTAGTTTCAATCCAAAACTTTGCAAAAACAATCGAACCAAGAACCATGATGCCCATGTAAATTACAATATGAAGAAAAAGTTGCCACGGCTCGTGGTCACCCATATACTGGCCATATTTTTCAGGGCTCACTAGAGGAAGGAACCAATCTTGCAAACCCGCTAAACGATTAACATAGTAGGCTAACCCCATCGTCGGTACGGGATTACTCCCATCTGTAGTATCAAATGCACCAAGGCGCCAATTATGCCCAACTATGGGCCACGTTTTCATGCCGGGATGCGACCAGAAAAGGAGTGCGAACATATTGACGTTAGCCAATAATGCAGCCATTAAAATCACAGGAATGTTACTAGCATAAATCAATCGAATAGGATATCTTCCTCTAGCACCCCTTACTTTTCCATGTGCTAAAGGCAATTCAATTCTTGATGATTCTACATAAACCACAATAAAGAAAACAACAATAGTTCCAAGTAAGGCAACAAGTGGATTTGGCGGTTGAATTAATATCGCCTCATAAACACCACCTGCACCCAAGTCCGAAGTTGAAGAGTTCTTAAGGTACCATAGAATCATTGGAAAAGTACCAGACGGAACTTCACTGTCACTACCTGGTGCGGGTTCCCAATTTAGAGTTCCAGTGAATATCGCTTGTGAAACTCCTGCAGCAATAAACAGAGAGATACCAGACCCAATTCCCCATTTAGAAACACTTTCATCCATTAGGAAAACTAAGTATGATCCAATGGCTAACTGAGTAATTATGGTCATTCGAGCCCATGTAAGCCCAACTTCACCGACAATCGAAGAACTTGGTTCAAGGAAACCGAAAACTTGTGGTACAGATTCAACCACAATCATGACCAGTACCAAAACTTTTTGAGTACCTTGATAAATTTCTTTGTCTTTTGGATTTTGTAAATCCAAATTAATTATTTTCGCACCTGTAAACAGCTGCATGATAATACTTCCAGTAACGATTGGGCCAATTCCCAAATGCATCAAACTTCCGCTAGCACCTGCTAAAATTGCCCTGTATTGACTGAAAAGATCAATAGTTTCTCCACCCAAACCGTAGATAGCTACATTTGTCATTGCGAAATAAACGATTAAAATAGTCAATGTCCAAGTCATCTTGGTACGGAAATGAACGTGACCATCCGGCTTCTTTATAGTCGGCATTCTCCCGATAATTGGTTTCAGACCGTGTAATTTTGAACCTTCACCAGAATATGAAGATCCCATATAGACTAACCAAGTAATAATTACAAATCCAATCCCCATCAAGGACGCAGCTTCAGTTTCAGGTTCTTTCCAATTATACCAAAGAGCATAAAGAAGAATCATAAACAAACAAGGACCAATTGCTTGTATGGGGTTTCTAGGAATATCGGTTTCAGCCATTTAGTACCTCTCCACCAGCCGCCTCAATTTTCTCTACGGCCTTCGCAGAGGCAGCACTTATCGTAAGTTTGTATGTTTGTTTGGTAGAACCACTACCAAGTAGTTTATCGTAACCCATCCCACTCAAATCAACAGATATTGTCTTTCCTTTTTTAGTGGCAACACCATCTGCAATCCAAGAATCACAATTTTCTTCTATATTTTTCAAATTAATAGAGTTATTTGCACTTACTACAGATTGAGGTCTTTTGAAGCCATGAGCGCCCCAAACACGCCCCACTCGTTCGTACATTATGCGTTTTGTTTTGTGACATCCAGCATTACCACGCCCGCCCCTGAGTCCAGCACCTCTGCCTTTCTTGTGTCCTCGACCACGGGTACGGCTTCCTGTCATCATTGCCTTACGCCTGGGCATATTGCATCCTCCTAATTAATTGATTAATCTTTTCTCCCCGATAACCAAGAGCTCCACCTTCCTTGAAACTGCGTTTTATTCCTTCATAGCCTTTACGCGGCGGATGAAGCCTGAAAACAGGTTTTAGTTTAGGTACATCTCTCATTACAACTTTTCCTTCAGAAAGACTTTTTGCTAAAGCTTTCATAGTTTTGAAGGATGAGTCTTTTAATTCTTTTTTGGTAAATAGTACATTGCCGCTTGTTTTACCAGAACTTCCAAGCATTAATTCTGTAGTTTCAACATCAATTTCTCCCCAAGTAACATAATCCTTGATGATTTTTAGCATCCCGTCATAAGTTTCATTTTCAGGAACAATAACACAATGATTAACACGATTTAATCGCATCAATTTCATGGTCTCCTTAATTTTAGGTTTGACATTAACTGAGCCTCTGACTCTTACGATAGCCCAGCTCATTCTTGTTTCACTCCTTTGACCATATTATGATGTTCTTCTTGACCTGGTAACAATTTCGTCGATGACGTCTTTTCGAGTGCTTTAAACATAGCGCTTGCAAAATTATAGATGGTCTGTGTTTGGCCTTTTGTAAACGACCACGCGTCTTCTACACCAGCTAATCTCAACATAATTTGTCCAACTTGATTTGTAACTAATCCTACTCCAGGAGGGGCAGGTTTGATTGTAACGCGGGTTGAACCAGTTCTTCCTGAAACTTCGAAAGGTAAGGAGTTAGGAACTGCAGTAGAACATTCCCAAGATCCGCTTCCTCTACGAATTTCTATAATATTCATTTTAGCTCGATCTAGAGCTTTTGTAATAGTAGGTCGCACTAATTTGCCTGAAACTCGACCCAATCCCACAACGCCATTACCATTTCCTACTATGGTAGTAACAGCAAAGCGAACTCTTCTCCCAGAATCCGACATTCTTTGGACCATATGAATATCTATAACTTCTTCAAATAAGTCAGGAATTAATAAATCAATGATTGGAGGTTCACGTAATGGCAACCCTGAAGCTAGTGCATCATCGACAGTCGTTATTTCACCAGCGACTACCTTTTTTCCTAATTCAGTTTTAGGCATCCAATTTGAAATTCTTTCTTCATTAGCACGACGACGTTGCTGAGCAGGAGATAACGGAGGTCCACGTGGTGGTCTTCCATCCTTGCCTTTTCCTTGATAACGCGATTTTCCCTCGCTCTTGTTACCTTCCTTAGGTTTATCTTCACTCATTTCTTTCCACCTTCAATCTTTTTGATTACTTTTTCGAAATCTTTCGAAATTTTGTCAGAGATATGTGCTCCGCTTATTCGACTGTCATCAGGATATAAATCATCAGAATGAGGCACATCCAAACCTCCATCCACCAAACCCTTCAATGTCGCAAAGGCTCTGCCACCAGGAGTAGGCGTAACACGCCCAATATCCAATACAGCAGAAGATACGCCCGCTTTTACAGCTCTTTTAGCAGCTAACATTCCAGAAAGATAAGATGCTGGAACATTAGTTTTGGATCCTTTCCATCCCATTCCAGTAACGTCATTTGAGTTAGCTGTTGCTAGAACCTTATCACCCTCATTCGCAAACTCTATTATCTGAATAGAGACTTTTGCATTGCTAAATCTAACGACCGCTCGAGGAATGCCAGATTTGAGTAGAGCCAATCTTTTGCGATAATTAGTAATTCCCTTTCTTCTTCTTGAGAAATGCATACCTTTTGGCATTATTTTGCACCTCCTAATTTAATTCCATCAATTTCCATATTATATCTTAAATGATTTCGTGAATTGTAAACTCCACCTTTTACACGGCGGTAATATCTGCGATATTGACTAGAATCAATAGTGCCATCGGCTCTCAAAGATGCCAATTCTTTTCGTAATGCACGTACACGTGTCATCCAAGCTTCTTTCTTTGGGGTTCGAGCACCACCATGTCCTTTTCTGGAACCTTGTCCACGGCGTCTTCCCTTAGATCGCTGTATGTCCATGTCCTTAGCCCTTCCTCTTGAGATGCCTTTCTTTTGGTGTTTACGAATAAATCTTTGGACGATTAACAATCGAACATCATCCCTAGTTACAGCTTCTGAAATTCTTTCTTGGACTTCAGGTCTATCATCAACCCATACGCGATGTACGCCACATTTGAGAAGTCCTGAGGCTACGCGTTTTTGATATGAAAGATTCATAGATCTCTCCTGTTGAAAACACGAATTCCCATTTCATCAGCTTTTTGGACAATAACTTCTCTCTTTTTGTCACCAACGGTTCTAGCTATTCGAATAGCTTGTGTCTTAGGATCGACATTTTCTACTTCATTTGGAGTATTAATTCTAACTTCTTCAAATCCAGAAGGATGTAATCCTCTTACATTGGCAGGTCCTCTAAATCCAGATTGAACAACAGGAATACGATACTTGAAATGTCTTCGCATTTTCGAGTGTATACCTCTTGGCCGTCTCCATTTCTCACCTAGGCGCTTGTAACGGAACCAATTTTGTCTCTTAAATTTAGGCCGTTTATTAGATATTCTATTTCGCTTTGAAAGAGAATTCTTAGTATCATCATCTAGGACAGGTTTCTGTCTAGGCTTGTATTCATCATCACTCATTCTGCAGCCCCCTTAGAAATAACATAAACACCGTCTTGGAAAACACGCGTATCGCGACCTTTTACAACTGTAGCTTTTTCCAAATTACCTGCAGTTTGCCCAACAGATTCTTTATCATTTCCTTCAATAGTTACAATATCACCTTTCACATTCACTTTCACATCACCTGTTATTGCAGCGGTACGTGTTGCTTTTTCACCTAAGAAATTATCAATAGTCATAATATTGCCTTTCACAGCGACTTTCATGGGAAAATGGGCAAAGACAATTTTCATTTCATAAAGAAAACCTTGGTTTACACCTTGCACCATATTTGATAAGTGCGCTTTCCAAGTTCCAATCAAGGCTTTTTCCTTCTTTCTCAATTTATTTCCAATAATCTGGAGTTGATTTTCTCCCTGTTTGAATTTAATAGAAGGATGTTCGAAATGTCTTGATAATTCACCTCTAGGTCCAGTCACCTTTACATCAGGATTACTACTGTCTATAGAAACACCTTCAGGTAGAGCTATTGTATGGGTCATTTTTTCAATTAGCATTAGTAAACATAAGCTAACAGCTTTCCTCCAGTTGACGCCTCTTTGGCTTGATCATTGTTCATTACACCATAAGGCGTTGTAAGAATTAAAAGTCCGAAATCTTTAGCAGGCAAATACCTTGCTTCATGGCGTTCCATATCTCTCAATTTTACAGAGAATCGTGGTTTGATTGCTCCACAACCATTGATTCGTCCATTCAGTGAAATATCGAATTCGCCACCTTGACCATTTTCTTTGAATGCATAATTGTTCAAGTAACCTTTTTCAGTCAATAATTTCAGAACATCTCCGATTAAGCGTGAAGCCGGGACGATTGCCGTATCTTTTCCAACATGGTCTGCGTTTTTGATAAGAACAAGTGCGTCTGATAGTGAATCGTGTCTCATATTTCTTACCTCAATCGTATTTTTTGAATCCTAGCTCTGGAGCTTTATCTCTGAAACATTGTCTACACAAGTTCAGCCCATAACGTCGCACAAGTCCACGCTTTCTGTCGCATAAGACACATCCTTCAATGCGTCCACGATAGACTTCACGTTCCTTGATTTTTACGTCATCAATTTTCATACTTTGAATACCTCCAAGGCGAATTTATCCTGCATGAATTTTTGGCATTCTTCCGCATTAATTCTGTGGTTTTTGCCAACTTTTTTATTCTTAATTTTTCTTCGTGATACTCTGAAACCAGGCCTTTCAAACGCAATTGCGATATCAAGTCCAAAAATCCCAATATCTGGATCATAACTTTCATTTTCATAACCAGTATAGTCAGGTATTCCAAAGCTCAAACCTCCTGTTTTTGAGAAACAGTAGTTTGGTAATTTATTCTCACGAACCCATAATGAATCTTTGATAATTTTTTCAGCAGCAGCCCCTCTCAGAGTGACTTTACACCCAATAGGCATCCCAAGACGAATTCCAAGGTCTCTGTTGGTTGTTTTTGATAGAGTTCGAGTAGGTTTACAACCACTTAGTTTCTCTAATACACTTTCAGCCTTCGCTAATCTTTCTCCTGCTTCACCAACACCAATATTTAGGACAACTTTAGCGATTCTCAATTGCCTCATAGGGTTCATACTTTAACCTCCGGAAGTGTAACCATTGCTTTCTTTTCTCCGACGACAAAAGAATATGGTTTGATGGTCTGGAAATCATCATACATAACCAAATTTGGTTTAGTGCTACGAGTAATTTCGATTTCCTTAATCTTAGCAATTGAACCAACGTGTTCTCCGCCAGTAATAAGGGCCTGAGCTCCTTCTTTAAACTCTAAAATTTTCTTTACTTTCATATTTGGTAAAGAAAGTTGCAATACATCTCCGGTTTTGATTTTTTTGTCAGAAATAATGTTTGTTCCATCGTGTAAGTTTAGTTGAGTTTTTCCGCCTTTAATGACAATTTTATTCTCAACACGAACTAGTTTCCATTTGGCCTCAGTAGCTTTTACATCTACAAATTGAATTCTACCATGATTATCCAATACAGTTCTAAGATGTATCTTCATTTTAGGCACAGAAATAACATCCATCAACCCCACAGCAGTTTTCGGCTCTCGAACAACTCTTTGATCTACCAAAACAGCTCCATTATTCAGAATAATCTTAGCTTCACGTTTTGTGTCACAAATGTTCAAGTAATCTCTTAAAATGGTAGATATAGGAATTGCCCCTTCCAATGAGTGCTTACCAGGCATAGGCCTCGTGGTCCAAACATTCTCTTTTCGAGCAATGCTCCAAGAACGTGGGGCGACAAGTCTCTTTAGATGGCTACTGCTCATTCTGAATCTCCCTTAAGTCTTTCAATAAGTTCAGCTTTCTTACCGCTAACAGATAAGCCCTGTTCTTTCAGTGCGGCTTTGAGATTAGGTACAGTCATACTATCGTAATCAATATCTATAGTTTCGGTTTCTTCAGAAACCTCTTCTTCGCTATTTTCTTCCTCAATAGAACCTACTCCTTTAAGTCTTTCAATAAGTTCAGCTTTCTTACCGCTAACAGATAAGCCCTGTTCTTTCAGTGCGGCTTTGAGATTAGGTACAGTCATACTATCGTAATCAACACCCGTAGTTTCAGATTCTTCTTCCCCAATAGGACCTACCGTTTCAGCTTCATATTCATCTTCTGCAGCTTCGAAATCCGAAATAACTTCATCAGTCCACTCAACAGATTCATTAACTCTAGTTAATAAATTTCTTCTACGAATATCTGACCAATCGGGATTAATTATAACCAAATTAGAAGCATCGATTGGTCTTTGAAGTTCAGTTCCATCAGACTTGAAATAAGTAAATCCTTCAACGTATACTTTGCGCCCTTTTCGATCGATTTTAGCTATCTTTGTAGCAGATTTAGATTTCCCTTCTCCTCTAACAATTATAACACGATCTCCTTTCCTTACAGGCATAGCTCTTGGATACATAAATCCTCGAGATAGCTGTCTTTCACGAAGACCACGGTCTATCGGTGCAGACATTTCACGATGTCTACGATGATAAGGTGCCGTATATCGGGCGAGTCTCTGTTTTCGTGGTTGTATTGAACTCATATTATCCTCATACTATTGTTGTGGCAGCAGCGGCTATGCGGGGCCATCTTTCAGCAGCTTCTCTTGATACTGGACCTTTGATTCCAGATCCTTTGGTTTCACCTTGTTCATTAGTTAAGACGGCCGCATTATCCTCAAATTGGACCATAGTTCCATCTGCTCTGCGATAAGGTCTTCTGCATCTTACGATAACTGCGCGGACTAGTTGTCGGCGCATTTCTGGTTTCCCTTTTTTGACCGAAGCAACTACCATATCTCCAACCCCGGCAGCAGGCGATCTGCGATGAACGCCTTTATAATTTAGAACGGTAACAATTTCGACCGTTTTTGCGCCACTATTATCAACACAGTCAAGTCTAGCTCCTTGAGGTAGACCTCTCATTTGACGTCCCGCAACTCCTCTCATGCATCCCTCCTTTCAATAACAACAAATGATTTGGTTTTTGACAATGGTCTACATTCCATGAGGGTTACAAGATCGCCTTCTTCTGCACCAACACTTGCTGGGCTATGTGCATTTATCTTGGATGAACTACGCGCATAACGCTCGTATTTAGAATCATATTTCATTTTGTCGATTTGAACAACAACGGTTTTCTGTGCCTTTGCTTTCAAAACTTTCCCACGTAAAATCTGCCCTCTGACTGGGAGACTTCCAAAGAAGGGGTCGTTTGGGTCACCATCCCATGGATTTGCTGGGTTCTCAACATCTATCCCAATATCGCGTGGATTATCTTTACTCATGCTTTCACCTTCTTTATTCGGTCTTGTGGTCTGTATGCGATTTTAGATCCTAAAACCTCACCATCTTCAAACATAAATCGTGCAGGTCTCTTGCTGATAATCTTTCTAACGCCCTTAGATTCAATAACCATAGTTTCTCGTGTTTCATCAACAATCATTCCAGAAACTCCGCATAAGCTTGGGTCGCTGTGATAGGAAACTTCAACGTTCTCCCCAATAAATTCTGCTCTCCCGTCCATTATTGAACCTCCACTGGGAAACCCATATCTGATAAAACTTCATTGACTTTTTTGGTATGATCTCCTTGAAGTTCGATTACCCCTCCCTTCGAAGTACCGCCAGTTGCACATTTCGTTTTCAATTGCTTTGCGAGATCGTTAATGTCAACACCTTTCCCCATTCCGTCTATGACGGTAACTAATTTTCCATATCGACGTTTTTCGATATGTACTTTAATTGATTGTTGCTCTCTAACAATTTCTTCCATTGCTAGCAATTCTTTAGGGAGGCCAGTCAAAGGATCAATTTCAACCATTATTTTCAGCCTCCAATTCAATCTCTCGCATAATTGTTGTTAATCTTGCTATTTGTTTTTTGAGAGCACGCATTCTTCCAGGAGAAGTAGGTTGTCCTCCCATAGAAGCTACACCTCTTTCATTCATAAGTTCGGAACGAAGTTCTCTGAGTCTTGAATCTCTCTCTTCAGGTTGCATTTCTCTAATTTCAGAAGGCTTCTTTAGACTCATTTCTTTTCACCTTCTTCTTTTTTGTCCTTCTTCTCTGTTTTCTTTTCTTTTTCAGGCTCTTCTTTTTTATCTTTAGAATCTTTTTTGGCCTTTTTCTCTGTTTTCTTATCTTCATCAGGCTCTTCTTTTGCTTCTTCGGCACTTTCTTCTTCTTCAGATGCTTCAGCAGCAGGTAATTCAGGTTTGACTACCTCAATTTCATCAGGTAATTTTGCATTAGGTTTCATGATTGCAACTTTAACTCCGATAGTTCCGGGTTTCAGTTTAGCTTGAGCAATACCTACATCCATCAATTCCAGTGCAGTTTCACCGCAGAATTTGATGTGTCCAGATAGAAATTTCTCAGTTCGGTGTCTTAATCCAGTTAATTTACCAGCAATTGTAATTTGACAACCTCTTGCTCCCGCATCCATTATGCGTTGCAACATGGAATTACCAGCTCTTCTGTAGTTCCATCCACGTTCCAGTGCGTTAGCTACTTTTGCGGCCATTATCAGTGGATTCAAAGCAAAGCGATTTACTTCTCCAGCTTCAACTTGCAAATTCTCATATCCGAATTTTCTTTCGAGATCATCGGTAAGTCTTTGGATGTCACTACCTTTTCTACCAATAACTAATCCAGGCCTCTCCGCAGATATTCTTACATGTGTTCCTAACGGAGTTCTTTGAATTGAGAGACCACCAAAACCAGCTCTTGTCGTTTGTTTCTGGACGTAATCATGAACTTGCACACGACGTACACGTTCTTTCAGCATTTCCTTTACAACAGTCATTTCAATTCCTCCAAAACAACTTCAACGTTTGCACTTTCGCGCATTTTAGGAGTAGCACGTCCACGGGCTCTTGGGAATCTTGCTTCAAAAGATCGACCCCGGGAAGTTGCAATGTGTAAAATTCTCCAATTTTCAATATCAATGTGAATTGCTTCACCGTTGTTTCCAGCAGATTCAATTACTTTTAGAATGGCTGCAGCCGTTTTTACAGGATATCTTCCGCTTGACATACCTTTACCCTTCCGGTGTCCTACTTTTCCATCGTGACGTTTGAAGGGTACAGCTTGATCCATATCCATTACTCTTTCAAGATAATTTTTAGCTTTTTCAAGTTCCATTCCTTTTACAGCTTTACAAACTTCTCTTGCAGCTTTAGGTGATACATTTAATCCAGTGCCACGAGCAGCAGCATGAATTTCGGGATTGTATGGATACGAGAAACCTTTCATAATATCACTTCAACGGCATAAATTTAGATGACTTGGTAGCGCCAACTCCAGGTCCTGTGTGTGTAGGGGACGTTCTTGTGGGGGCTAATTCCCCAAAGTAAAGTCCAATCATTTCGGGCATAATTTCTAAGTTTACGAATGCTCTTCCATTGTGAACTGAAAAAGTTCTTCCTACAAATTGAGGAATAATAATCATTTCACGGCGGTGTGTTCGAATTACTTTGTCCGGTTTACTATTAGAATCGTTAATCAACTTAGCTTGTTCTTTACTCAAGCCACGTTTGAAAGACCTTCTTTGTCTTGAAGGTACCATTTTTATGAAATCTTCAAAACTCAATTCTTGAAGTTTGTCAATAGTCATTCCACGGTAAGTGTACTCTTTCTTACTGCGTACTTGAATACCTGCCTTTCTCTTTCTCTCTCTCCTTCTTGCAGCCTTAGGCGTTGCAAGTCCCTTTGTTCTACGAGCCATTAGCGCTTACCTCCAGTTCGTTTAGCAGCGATATGACCAACTTTACGACCAGGCGGTGCATTTCTTGATACTGTAGATTGAACTCCGACAGTTTGTTTTCTCCCGCTACCATGAGGGTGATCAACGGCATTCATTGCTACTCCTCTAACTTTAGGCCAAATTTTTGGTCTAGAACGGGTGCGGTAGAAATTCTTACCAGCTTTTGCTATTGGTTTTTCTCCTCTTCCAGATCCTGCTACAGAACCAACAGTTGCTCGACACATGTTATCTAGTGTCTTCTGAGCCTTTGAAGGCAATCTAACAGTTGTCAACTTTCCATGAGAAATAATAGTTGCAGCTTCCCCAGCCGCTCTAGCTAATTTGCCACCATCTCCAGGTTTCATTTCAACATTATAAATTTTTGTCCCCTCAGGTATAGAACCAATGTACGCTGTGTTTCCTACATCGATTTCAGCTCCATGACCTGTACTAACTTCTTGTCCAAGGTGCATTCCATCATGAGCAATCATAGTGTATGTTCCATCTTGATCTTCAACTTTAGCTACAGGAGCAGTTCTACCAGGGTCATGCATAAGTTCTACGACTTTACCACTGGAAGATTTAGTGCGGGGATGTCTTGCTTCACCCTTGAAACGATTGTCGGGTGCTTTGTAGCGATGTCCACGGCCGCGTCTCCTAGGTATGATTCTCTTTCCCATATTATCACAATATTCCTAATCGATTACTCAAATCTTCAGCAGAATGCCCTTCTGAGAGTTTTACGATTGCTAGTTTACCTTCCTTGGTAATTCTTGTATTAACTTTGCTCACTTCGACTTGGAAGAGCGCCTTAACCGCTCCTTTTATGTCGAGTTTCGAAGCAGTTCGAGCAACATAGAATTCTAATTTATTTTGTTCAAGCATGTACAACGCTCTTTCTTTGGATCTTGGGCTGAGAATTACTTTGTGTTCACTCATAGCCTATCTCCCAAAGCTGAAACGGCAGCTTTGCTGAATACAACTAATCTTCCAGGATCGCCACCCGGTGCTAATAATTCGGTATTGAGTTCCTTAGCAGTTGTTACATCTACACCAGAGAGGTTGCGGAATGCTCTTTCAGACCCATTGTTCTCAGATAGTACAACTAAGACAGATTTAGGAGTTCGGTATTTTCTTCCACGTCTTTTACCTTTACCTGCTCGTATTCCTCTACCATCTGTTGATCGGTCTACGTCTTCACCAAGCCCTAACCCATCAAGCATAGCCATGGCTCGCTTGGTTAGTGATTCTCCTTCGTGGTCTGAAGCAATATTCTCAATTTTATCTTCAACTACATAAGGTAAGGTCGTTTTGTCAGGCAATTCATGCCCTCTTGCACTTACGTATGATTCTTGTGAAGTAGCAGCTAAAGCTGAACGGAATGCCTTTTTCTTTTCTTTTGAATTTATTTTCAAGTCCCATTCTTTTTCTGCTTTAGGTGGATGAGCTCTTCTTCCACCAACAGTATTCGGAGCTTCAGCACCACGACCACCACCACCATTCTTACGTGGCGTACGAGCCATACCACGACCTTTCCCAGGCCACGATACAGAATGACGGAAACCGGCACCCTTGGCTGCGCCGTAGGCTTGTCTGCGGTTAGCTCTTGCAGCCCTTACTGCTCTGCGTATCAAATCTAATCTTATAGGTTCTTCAAAAGCAGCAGGTAAGGTTGCCGAGCTTTTCGAAGCTTTACCTTTAATGGAGTAAATTGGAACTTTCATTCTACACTCCCTGCTGGCTTTCTTGTGAAACCATAGTTATTTCGGGTTTAGCAATAGCATTTGCTCTTGTCCCGTGGAATCTGACAGCTTTTCTAAATCTAATCAGACGTTTAGTTGGTCCAGGTAAAGAACCGTGCAATAACGCATAAGTTCCACGTACCAAACCATAATTTAGGAAACCACCTTTTGGATTAATCTCATCAGGGTTGTCTCCAATTTTTAGCAATCTTTTGTTATATTCAGTTCTTTGATGATAGCCAGTTTGACCAGCTTGCGGCACTGTCGATACAACATAACCGGGACTGAAAGGTCCTAAATTTCCAATCATTCTGCGATGCTTTGAATTTTTGTGTGTAAGTAATTTGACACCCCAACGTTTGACATGTCCTTGGAATCCATAGCCGGTTGTAACTGCTACAGCATCTAACATTTCACCATCTTCAGCGAAGTCGTTAACTGTAAATTCTTTGCCAAGCATACTTTTGGCATAATCTACTTGAGCTTCAATGGTTCCACCACCTACTGCCATTTCCATGACTTCAGGTCTCTTTTTTGGTATTCCAGTTACCATTTTAGGTTGTGTTTGAACCAATAATCGAACTTCTTCAAGATCATTATCTTTCATGGCCTTCCAAGCAGCTTTACTATCTTGTTCTTTAGGTAAAGGTAATTTACGTTCTAATTCAGAATCGAGTTTACTATCCCAAGCTTCAGTGAGCGTTCTCAAACCATATGTATCTTGGACATATCCTCTAGCACCAACAACTTTCATTGGAGGCATTTCAACTACAGTAACTGGCATACGAACTTCTTGACCAGCAGTCGTTGATTTCTTTCTATAATCAATAGCCATAATGTGACTCATTCCAACTTTATATCCTGCAAATCCAAGAACTGTGGGGTCGTCACCTTTAACAGCAGCCCAACTAGAGATATGTGGCGTTTCAGAGCGTGCTCTCTTGCGAGGGCTGAAAGCCATAGATCCGCGGTTTGGTTTGTTGTGTTTTGGCATTCTGTTCTCTCTCCAGATATCGCTAACCGTTGCTAACGGAATCGAAACCAGGCATAGATTCCCACATGTTACACATCGTACCGTGACGCCGTTTCTCGTCGAGAACAAGTGTCTCAAGAGGTATAGGGATAATTGCCCTAAACGTCTGGTTGCGTGAATGTAGGGTCGCTCGCAGAAACGGACTCTATATAAGGACTGGCGTTAACTTTCGTCGATAACAGGCGAACTTTCAGGAGTGTTTTCTATCTTTATTGGGTTCTCCTTTATTCCAAATAGAAAACGTGTAGTTTTAGTGCGCTTTACACATTCAAAGAATATCCAACAGGTTACCCCTACAAACGCAGTAGCTAGAATAACAGCAGGGATATTCTTGAGACCCAATTCACCAGCAATTATGAGGCCAGCAAAAGTAAGTGGCATATGGACGATATAGAAGGGATAAACGCCCTGATTGAGGTAAGTCAGATTCTTACTGGGTTTGTTTAGCAAGTGTGCCCCCCAAGAGAAAATCGTTAGACACCAGAACCATGCATGAAAACTATGAATTACGCACGCAATCAGCGTCATTTTATTATGAATAAATCCTTTTTCCAACCATCCACCATCAACGTATGGTATACCAGTTCTATCTTGTTCTAATCGAATCCAGACGAATGCAATAGTCCACAGTAGCGTTAGGATTGTAATCGCCACTCTACGTGTTTCAATAAATCCATAATATTCATCCTTGGCAATTATACAAATATAACCAAATGCAAAGAAGATAAAGAACCAGAACCACTCATATCCAACTCCAATGAATCCTGGAAACCAAGGTTTGAACAGAACTTCCATCAGGACTAGAACCAGTGGTAATATCAGGAACACTCCGATTCCTCCCGGAAGGGTGTAAAATGCACGAAAGAATCTAGCTAGCAAACCTTCGGGATTATTTCTTACAACACTAAATATAGGAATCAGAAAGAAGGAATACTGGAACAAATTCCAAAGGAACCAAAGATGGCCAAGCGCCCACAACTTACCGACAATCGGCACCCAGAAAATCAGAGATCTCCAAAGTACACCGAGTAGGAATTCATCTATGAGATTTGTAAAGCTCATGTCTTTATCTTCGGTAAGGATTGAACCGAAAAAACCCATTGTCCACGCTCCAAAGAACATCGGGACAAGTAGCCGGTTGACCCTTTCCTTGAGAAATACTTTCCAAGTCCGCCGTTTGAAGGCGAATGCAGTCCCCATTCCTGAAATCATAAACAACCCAGCAAGTCTCCACTGATGCATCCAGTGCAGCACCATGCTTGGGAAATCTACGGAGTCAGTAGTGTAATCATTTCCATCTTCAGCAATTTCCCATCTTTCTTCGTCATCAAGTTCATCTAAGTTGGGGTTAACCTCGTTTCCATAAAGATTCCAGTAAACCCCAATAGCTACATGAAATGGAATTAATAATCCAAATAAAAATACCCTAAGCCAGTCGATATCATGGCGTCTGACTTTCTTTATTGTTTCTTCCACAATAATTAAAATTAATTCATTCCTATTTATGCTTATTTCGAGTTAAGTGCAGGCCAAATCATAGTCACTGCGACGATAACAACCATTTGAACGGCTACGAAAAGCACGAGATTGAAGTTAATGCTGTAGACGAATGCTATAATCCAAGCTAAAATTAATGCAAAAACAATACTTCCAATTAAAAGATTCTTGAAACCTATTTTGTCCCAGCTATCAGACGTCCTTCCATCTCCTAAATCAGCATTCATGTTTCGATTTCGATTGCCGTAGCCATCCCGCCACCTAAACAAGCAGTCGCAAATCCTCGTTTACCTCTTCTTGCCCTAAGTGCGTGAATCAAGGCCAAAACAATTCTACAACCTGAAGCTCCGAGAGGGTGTCCCATTGCAACAGCACCACCATGAACATTTAATTTTTCATGTTTCAATCCTAGGCCTTGCATAACTCCTAAACAAGCAGATGCAAAGGCTTCATTGTGTTCATAAAGATCATAATCTTTTTCTCCACTCCTACCTTGCATTTTCCATAATTTCTGGACGGTTGGAATTGGTGCTGACATTACATCTTCCGAAGCAACTCCTACAGAACAGTAATTGGTTACGGTTGCCAATACTTCTAATCCTAATTCTTCAGCTTTTTCTCTTGACATGACCAAACATGCTGCTGCCCCGTCAGATATTTGACTTGCATTGCCTGCTGTAACAATTCCATTTTCGTCAAATACAGGATTTAATTTCCCCAAGCTTTCTAAAGTCGAATCGGATCTAATTCCTTCATCTGTTTTTAGAATGCCTTCTTCATGTTCAACAGAAATATGGTACCCCTCAAAAGCGCCTTTCTTATGAGCATTATGGGCTCTAATATGTGATTCAATTGCAAACAAATCAGCTTCTTCTCTTGTAATTCCGAATTGTTCTGCGATACGATTTCCAGTTTGTGCCATAATCATTCCATTGAAAGCATCAACCAATCCATCATTCAGCATACTGTCTATTGGTTTTGCCATACTTATTTTGCCGTCTTTGTCTCTTGGGACTGTGAATGGCGCTTGCGACATGGATTCCATTCCCCCAACCATTACAATGTTTGATTCTCCGGCTCTGATTGAATTCCCAGCCAACATAATGGCTTTCATGCTTGAACCACACATTTTGTTGATAGTAAGTGCAGGAATTTCATTAGGAATGCCTCCTTTGATAGCGGCTTGTCTAGCAGGGTGTTGACCGATTCCTGCCGAGAGAACATTACCCATTATGACTTCATCAATCATACTAGGATCAACTTTAGTTTGCTCTAGAGTTGCTTTGATTACCATTGCCCCTAAATCTACTGCTGAAGTGTTGAATAATGCTCCTTTGAATTTTCCATGAGCGGTTCGAACACCGCCAACAATTACAACATCTTTGGCATATTCCATTAGTTATCTACAGTATAGCCCCCAAGTAAAATAAACTTCGCAGAGAAACCTTAAGAAAACCCAGATTAGGCCGTAAACAGCAACAACCATGGCCGAACCGAAGATAAAGGAGAAACGCTGGACCGTAGACTTAGAGAAGAAAATCCAGGAAGAACATTTTGCGGAAGGTCAGAGGTACACTTTTGACCCCAAGTCCAAAAAGGAAATTTTTGTGGTGGACACTCCGCCACCTTATCCCTCAGGAACTTGGCACATTGGTGCTGTTGCGCAGTATAGCATGATTGATGTCCTCGCTCGGAGTCAAAGGTTACTCGGAAAGGAAGTTTACTTTCCATGGGGCGTCGACCGAAACGGTATCAATATCGAATTCACCGTCGAAAAGAAAACCGGCCGTAAGATGAAAACTTATGATCGAGCCGAATTCTTGGATATTTGTAGAAGTGAAATAGAAAAATACACACAAGAAATGCGTAATATTGCCAAAAGAGTTGGCCTTTCTTGTGCATACGATAATGAATATTTAACAGATGCACCAGATTATAGAGCTGTAACTCAATCTATTTTCATTGATTTATTCAAGAGAGGAGATATTGTAGAAGAGCTCAGGCCAAATTTGTATGATCCTATTGAAGGAACAACAATTGCTGAAGCTGAAGTTGAAAGATTATCTAGAAAAACTAAATTGATTGACGTAAGATGGTCTGTTGAAGGAGAAGAACATCCACCTGTAATAATTTCAACAACTAGGCCAGAATTAATCTGTGCATGTGGTATAGTAATTGTACATCCTGACGATAAACGCTATCAGAATTTGGTAGGGAAAAATTTGGAATTACCAATTGAGACTTCTGGCCGTTCAAAATCCGTAGAGATTCGGGCACATCCAAGCGTAAACATGGAATTTGGTTCAGGAGTATTGATGGTCTGTTCCTTTGGAGACCAGAATGATGTTTCCGTATTCAGAGAATTAGGCCTATCGCCATTTCAAGCAATAGATTTGGAGGGGAATATTACAGATATTGGAGGTCCTTTAGCCGGGATGCCAGTCGTAGATGCAAGGCACAAGGCTCTTGAATTGTTAGAAAATTCAGACCGAATTGAAAATGTAGTGGAAAGAGAACAAGAAATTCCCGTATCAGAGAGAGGTAAAAATCCAATCGAAATTATTTTGTTAAAAGAATGGTATGTTCGACAAACTCATATCCAAGATCGTTTGAGAGAACTATCAAATCAAAGCAATTTCATTCCAGCCCGTAACAAACAATTTCTTTTAGATTGGATGGAAAATATTACTATTGATTGGCCCGTAAGTCGCCGTAGATGGTACCATACAGAGATACCAATTTGGTATTCTGAAGACCGAACAAAAGTTGTCACTCCACCACATGGAACTTATGTTCAGCCTTGGAGAGATACTCCACCAACAGATTCGATTGTTCTTGATCGAAAATCCCGTAAAGAATTAGGAACATATGGTGATTTGAAATCCGACTTAGGAAATTTAGAAGGCGAAGAGAAAGTGTTCGATACTTGGATGGATTCTTCAAATTCCAATTTGTACGTTTCAGGCTATTTATCAGATCCAGAATTGTTCGAGAGAGCTTTCCCAACTGGAGTTAGGCCACAAGGAAAAGAAATAGTTCGAACTTGGTTATATTATACACTTCTAAAATCAGCGTTGCTTCTCGACAAACCAGGATTTGCTAACATTTGGATTGATGGTTTAGGAATGGATCCATGGGGTCGTAAAATGTCCAAGTCTCTTGGTAATGGAATTGATGCCGAATCAGTTTTGGAGTGTGGTTTTGGTGGAAGAACAGGATCTTGGAAAATCAAGGGACCAGAAGGCAAGCAGGTAACTCTCCAGGCTAAGAAAATAGGTTCAGAATGTTTCAGATTTTGGAAAGCAGCTGATGCACAAGTAGGAGATGATTTCCAAATCAATCCAGAACAAATTGAATTACGATACTTTGGAATTCTAACAAAGATTTTCAACGTCGGTCGCTTTGCTTCCCAATTTGATTTTGATGGCGATTTAGATTCAGTACCTGATAATTTAGAAAACGAAGATAAGTGGATTCTAGCTGAATTCTCAGAATTGTTAGATAAAGCAAAGACAGGTTATTCTGGTCTGGATATCTATACGGCAGCACAAGGAATTAAGATATTCAGTACTGGTGTTTTTGCTTCACATTGGCTAGAAATGGCAAAGACTAGGTTGTACAATGCTGATGCTTCAGCAACATGGACACTTCATCGCGTTTTCAGAGATATGATGTCGATTTTATCTCCAATATGCCCATTTTTTACACATCATTTGTCTACTACTTTGTATGGGAAATCAGCAGTAGACGTAGATACTTTCCCTGAAAAGCCACTATCGGATACTTCTGATTTTACTAATATGACTGAATCTTTGATAGAATTCAATTCACAGGTGTGGAAAGCTAAGAAAGATGCAGGAATATCGTTAGCAGCTCCAATTGCAGGCCATAAAGTTCCAGATTCATTGAAAAGTATTGAGCAAGCTTTGGTTTCAATGCATAAACTGGAATAGATTCTATAATGAATCAATCTAAAGAAGATAAAGAGTTAATGGACCGGGCATTTCAAGACGAAGCAATTTGGCGCGATACAGTAGAAAAAATGAGAAAAAGAAATCCCACTTCTTGTGGAGATTTATTGAGATATGGTGCTATAGTTACAGGATGGTCTGACGATCCAGAAAAAGACCTTCGTGAAGCGATTAGACTTTTTGATAAGGCCGATGTTCCCGTGGAAGCGGCCTGGTGTCGTCTTGATTTAGCTTCACATCTAAGGAAAAACAGTTCGGGGAGAGAACGGTTATTGGATAAGGCATATCGGGTTTTTGAAAAGGCCAAGGATAGAGATGGCATGTCATCGGTCCTTGAAGCTAGAGGCAGTAAGGAAGAATTACCAGAGGATAGAGATCCTACAGATGCCCCGGCCCTGACTATGGGGGGAGGTGCAATTCTTGCCATGTTAAGCCTCGCTGCAATGATGAGTTGGGAATCCAGTCCATTTGATGCTTGGACTGCAGTAGGATTTACTGGATGTTTTACAGGCCTTGGTATTTTGATTTTCGGGATCTACAATATGTGGAAACTGAAATAATTGTATTTTCTTAAATGATACAAATATTTATTAACTTAGCAAATATAGATTTTACATGAGGCACCCTTACGAAGTCAGACTTGAGAAATTAGAGGAACGGGTTGCCACTCTTGAATCTATTATCAAAAAGTCTGCTAGAACCAGAAAACTTTTAGCTTAATTAAAGCAGAATGACTTTCTTAGCCCCTTCTTTAGAGCGTTGCTGTACTATTAACTACGTCTTTTTAGAGTTGCAATTATTCCAATACTAGCTATTGCTGCAATTATTCCAACAGAAGATGCTTGTTCACCAGCAGATATTTCGATATCACCTGAATTAAATTTCACCCCATCTTTGTAAGTTTTCCAAGACATAACATATTTTCCGGCTGCAATTCCACCACCATCTTCACCAATTACTTCTCCCTCAAAAATGAAGGTTCTTGTATCATTAGCAGGAATGTAGATTTCGATTGGATTTTCATTAAATTTGAATTCAGCTCTATCTCCCAATTCGACAGCATAAGTTGCATTCTCATCAGCTTTAATTCCTATTTTTACATCAAATTTTTCTCCACCAAGTCCCTCAATGATTACGCCTGAGTAAGTGACTTCAGGTCCCCAGTCATTTTCTGCTGCAGCCACAGGCACCAGCATTGCTGCCAAAAGCAGTATTGCCAATCTCATAATTTGGTTATTTTTTGGTACTATATAAGACGTTTTCACAAATATATCTTGAAAATCCAAAAAAGTTTGGCATTCTTTTATATAGTAATTCAATTTTAGATGGAATATGTTGGAAGGCAAAGCCCTGTTCGTTGCAGTTATGATGCTCACAGCAGCACCAATAGCTGTAACTGATGAAGGACAGGCATTCTTGGGAGATATCACCTATGATCTTGGTGAGATGTTAGATACTGACAAAGAAGAGAATAATGAAATTGATAAAACATTAGATTTAGAAGATAAAGATTTGTTGTTAACCGATGAAAATTTGGTTATCGATTGTTTAACTTTAGAACAATGGAAAGAAGAATTTTATCCTGAAGAAAAAATAGGTGACGAGCGCAAAGAGTCTAAAGAAAATGATAAGGCTCGAGGTAATGACGATAGTAAAGAAACCGATGAGAAGAAAGATGATTCTGATGTGAGAGATTGGGCAGATAAAGAAACAGTTGCTAAAGATGGAGATTGTTTGACTCCAGAAGAATGGGTTTTGAAATTTGAATCCAATGAAGAAGAACCATGCTTCACCTTGGAAGATCTCGAAAAGAAAATGAGAGATGGGAAAGAGGACTGGAATAAAGATTGGCACAATGACGGGGAGAGAGATTGGGATGAAGAATGGTTTGAAGAATTAGAAATACTTGCAGAAGCTTGTAAGGACGGTAATGAAGAAGCTTGTGAAGAATTATTGGTAATTAGAGAAGAATTAGTTGAAGACCGTGAAGAAGAAGAGCGTGACGAGGATGATGGCGGCGCTCGAGGTGATAATGATGATTCTGATGAAGAAGATGATGGCGAACACAACCACGCTGATGACAAAGCAGATGACCACTCACACGATGATGATGAAGCAGATGATCATAATCATGTAACTGACCACTATGATGAAAACTGGGAAGAAATTCGTGCAGTAATACAAGAATTAGCAGAAGCATGTGAAGATGGTAACGAGGAAGCTTGCGTCGAGCTTCGTGAAATGATTGCTGAGATGTTAAATGATCGCAAAGAGGCCTGGAACAAAGATTGGCACAATGATGGAGAGAGAGATTGGAATGAAGATTCTTGTCTAACTATGGAAGAATGGAAGAAAATCTTCGCAGCTGACAAAAGAGAAAAGGATGAACGTGATAGGGACGACGATCGCAAGGAGAGAGGCCCACATCGTGACGCTTTCGTTCGTGAAATGCTAGAAGAACTTGAGTATGCCTGTGAAGAAGAAGGTAATGAAGAAGCATGTGCAGAATTAGAAGAAATGATTGCCCAATTTGAAGAAAGAGAAGGCGACTGTGACAAAGAACGTGATGATGATGAATCTGATGAAGAAAATAATCATGAAGATGAAGACGACGAGTCCGATGAAGATGATGAGTGGGATGAAGACGAATCTGATGACGAAGACGAGTCAAACGAAGAATAATTCAAATGTCTGATTCCGATAACACGTCCATTATGAGTAAGTTAGCAGGGACCTTCGGGTTTCTGGTAGGTGCATCCCTGATACTAAGTTTCTTTGTAGCTACTTTTGCAATAAGTTATATTGATGACAGAATCGAGGAAGATTGTGAGAGTACTACCGGCCAAATTGGTCAAGTAGTAGGTGCAGACGAAGGTCAGTGTGATGAGGGGAGCACAATACGCGATTTACTTGTACTAATCAGATATCCGTTGCTCTTAGCAGGAGTAGTAGTTTGTTTGATTGCAGCCAACGTATTTTGAATCTAGATTAAACAATATTGATAATTTTTTAATTTTCGATCAACTTGTCTTGAATTAGGAACAATAGTATCCAATTCATCCCAGAAATCTTTACTGTGGTTTTTGACCCTAGTATGGACTAATTCATGCAACAATACATAATCCATCAATTCAGATGGCAAATGCAATAAATTCATATTCAAATTTATGTTGTCTTTGGATGAACAACTACCCCACCTAGTCTTTTGCTTACGAATAGAAATTCGGTTGTAAACAAAATTGTGTAATTGTGCTAGTTCTCCAATTCTTCTGCACAAAACCTTGCGGGCAACTTTCCTATCAATTTCGGGTAATTCCTGTTTCTTTTGAGTCTGTAGTTGCATCTGTATCTTGTTCTTTTTTATCCATTCTAATCTAGATTCTACAAATTTTTGTGCACCCTTGAACGACTGTCGTTTAGGGATTACAACTCTTACGAATTCTGGTTTCACAGAGATAATAATGCGTTTTGCTCTATTATTTCCAATATATTTTATCGTTCCAACTTCAGGATGTTCGACTAGATATTCCACGTAATCAGCCTAGAATTACCAGTTTATAATTATACCACAGGCAGCTAAACCAGCCAGTCCCAAAACCATAGAGAATCTTAGCATATTGCCAGCCTCATTATCCTCTCCTCGACTAAGATAGGGCTTAGCTAAAATTGCAAATATAATTGAAGGCAATACAAACACAACCAATTTCCAAGGTAGATATTCAAGAGCAAACGGTAAAATTAAGAATAGACAAGCAGCAACACTTAGAATCCAGATAGTTCTGCGTGCCTTTTCATCACCTTTAACTTTTGGATAAGTATTTCTGTCAAAATCACCAATTTGGTCTCTTGTATCCATTGCCATTTCTCTCGCCGTTGTTAGTACACAAGCTGCTGCTGCTACTAACCAAAGTAAAGGATCTAAGGCATGATTTATGGCAGCAGCTCCAAACAGAATGGTAATTGCCATAGTTGCAGCAATAGTCAGATTCCCCCAGAACATCCTCTTTTTCAAGCAAGGATTGAATGGTT
>CAZOEZ010000003.1:0-57156 GCA_964578995.1 uncultured archaeon | reverse complement strand
TTGATATTCTGGCCGCGTCAAATGAGGATGATGATATCGCTTGGTGGGAGAATACAGCCACTTTCACTATAAGTCCGACTTGGACTACATACAGTATAAATTCAGCAGCAGGTGGTGCCGAATCGGTTCAAGCAGCAGATATAGATGGAGATGGAGATTTGGATATAGTTGCAGCATTAAACGGGGACAATCAAGTTGCATGGTATGAAAACGATGGTTCTCCTGATGCTGGTTGGACAAAGCATACAGTGAAAGACTACACATCCACAGGAATGGCCGATGTTTTCGTAGCAGATATTGATGATGATGGTGATTTAGACATAATATCAGCAGAAGGATCAGGTGATAAAATTCTATATCACATAAACGATGGGACGCCAGGAAATGGAGTTTGGACTACAGAAACAGTTCTTAGCGGTTCAGATGCAGATGGGGCCTTATCAGTTCATGTAGCCGATATTGATGATGATGGTGATTTGGATATTGTTGCGGCACTTTTTATAGGAAGTAAGTCAATATGGATTGAGAATGATGGTTCACCAAATGATGGCGGTTGGACGCCACATGATGTTTATGCCTCCGATTCTGATAAAGAACCATATGACATAGATGTCGGGGATATAGATGGCGATGGAGATTTAGATATTGTTGAAGCAGATCAAGGGAATAAAGTGAGATGGTATGAAAACGACGGGACGCCAGAGAGTGGAGATTGGTCCTCAACAAGAATTAAAGGAGCATTAAGTGGAGCATTTTCGGTTGCAATTGCAGATATGGATAATGATGGTGACTTGGACGTAGTTTCAGCAGCATATAGTGGAAACGCAGTATCCTGGCATTTGAATGATGGCTCACCTGGGGATGCTATTTGGACAACTTACACTGTTGCTACGCCAACTAAACCTACGTCTGTATTCCCAATAGATATTGATCATGATGGAGATATTGATATCGTATCATGTGCAGAAACTGGTACTTCAAGTAATGGTAAAGTTAGATGGTATGTAAATGATGGTACTCCAGATGATGGTTGGACTACCAACAATATTGCTTCTTCTATAAAAAAACCATCTAGTGTATTTGTAGCCGATATTGATAATGATGGGAATCTTGATGTAGTTTCGGCAGCATATAATGATGATGAGATAGCATGGTATGAGAGTACTGCAATTCCCGAATTCTCAAACATCATGATGCCTATTGTAAGTGTATTAGCTATAGTTGGATTTAAATATCGAAGAAGATAAACACTTTAGTCTGCCATCGATAGCCACTCAATGTCTGGTTTACTTGATGGTAAAATTGCAATTGTCACAGGAGGCTCCAAAGGTATTGGCTACAGTATAGCTGAACGCTTTACAAAAGAAGGAGCTAGGGTCATAATCTGTAGTAGAACGGAATCAGAATTATCAGAGGCAGCAACTAAAATTGGTTGTGAATCCTACCAATTAGATGTGAGCGATTCAAAAAGCGTCAAATCAATGACTAAGTGGTTCTCAAAAAAGCACGGTAAATTGGATATTTTGGTAAATAATGCAGGACTACTTCGCCCTGGAAGAATAACAAAAACTACTGAAGAAGACTGGGATATTCAGATAAATGTTAATCTCAAAGGTCCTTTTCTAATGAGTAATAAATTTCTACCACACATGAATGACGGTGGTTCTATTCTCAATATATCTTCTACAGTTGGCCTTAGAGCAATGAGGGGGGCTGCAGCTTATTGTGCATCCAAGGGAGGTGTTGTTAATCTGACCAAAGCAATGGCTCTTGATTTAGCAGGTAAAATTCGAGTAAATTGTATTTGTCCTGCGGTTGTAGATACACCTATGGTCGATGAAAGAGTTCAGGCAGGCAATGTTTCAAGAGAATTATTAGATAGTGTTCAACCAATAGGTAGAATGGGAAAACCGGAAGAGATTGCTTCTATGGCTTTGCATCTTTGTGGGCCTGAAGCTGAGTGGACTACTGGATCAATAATTACGGTAGATGGTGGGCAGACTGCCGCTTAGATATACTCCAATCTATTGAACGTCAGTGAATTATTACGAAATCTTAGAAATAGATAATGATGCAGATTCAGAATCTATCAAAAAAGCTTACAAGAAATTGGCAAAGAAATTCCATCCTGATTTGAACCCGGATGACATAGAATCATCTGAAGAAAAATTCAAAGAAATTAATGAAGCATACCATGTTTTGATAGATGATAGTGAAAGAAAGAAATATGATCAATTCGGTTCTGAGTATGTTCCAAGAAAGGTACCTCAATGGAAGGCATCTACAGTTTGGACGAATGATACGTGGGATTACATAAGATGAGTGAAGAAAATTCTGTTGTGTCCGATGAGGTGTACGAAAGACGATGGATAATTCTTGCTTTAATGAGTCTGAGTTTAATTATTGTAATTCTCAATAATGTTACCTTGAATGTTGCCCTCCCTGAGCTTTCACAAGATTTAGGTGCAGATAATACAGATCTTCAATGGATGGTTGATGCGTATGCGCTTGTTTTTGGAGGGACTCTTCTTGTCATGGGGGCTATTGGTGATCGTTTTGGACGTAAGCCAGCACTACAATTAGGTTTGATTGTTGTTGCTTTAACTTCTGGTGCAACGGCAAATTATGCATCTACATCTGAGCATGTAATCTTGGCTCGTGCAGTAATGGGACTTGGTGCAGCACTTGTTATGCCTGCTACTCTTTCGGTTGTCGTCGTTGTGTTTCCTTCTGAAGAAAGAGGGAAAGCTGTTGGAATTTGGGCCGCTATGGCTGGAGCTGGAGCCCCTATTGGACTTATTGTTGGCGGTTGGTCAGTAGAAAATTATGGCTGGGAGATGGTTTTTTGGATAAATATCCCTGTTATATTGGTAGCCCTAATCCTTGGTCTTTTCTTAGTTCCGAATTCAAAGGATAGTCAAAAGCGTCCTTTGGATTTAGTGGGTTCTATTCTATCAATAGGTGCACTTTCATCTATACTTTATGCAATCATCGAAGCACCAAATGTAGGTTGGACAAGTACTGAAACACTTGCGGTTGCAGCATTAGGATTAGTCCTTACCTTTGGCTTCATTAAATGGGAAAGAAGCACGGAGCACCCTATGTTGCCAATAAATCTTTTCAGCAATATGGGTTTCACGATGGGTTTGGTTGCAATATCATTAGCTTTCTTTGTAATGTTTTCTTTTATGTTTACTCAAATGTTACATTTCCAACTTGTGAGAGGCCATACAGCATTGGCTGCAGCTATTCGATTCATTCCTCTTCCTATGGGTTTGATGCCTGCAGCAGCAAACAGTGACAAATTAGTTGCTAAATTTGGAAATAATAACGTTGTAGCGCTCGGTTTGACATTAGTTTGTACAGGGATGTTGCTATTCACTACCGTAGAAGTTGGCACTGAATATCTTAGAATTGCACTAACATTTTTCATTCTTGGACTAGGAATGGGTCTAACTATGGCACCTTCAACTACAATGGTTATGGATTCTATTCCTGAGGACAAAGCAGGCGTTGGAAGTGCTACTAACGATGCTAGTAGAGAAGTTGGTGGTGCCCTTGGAATTGCTATTGGGGGGAGTGTTCTGAACGAAATATATCAGAGTAGTGTAAAAATTCCTGAAGGTTTAGAAGTTCATTCACCAGTTGCCACAGAATCATTTCCTGCAGCTATGAGGATAGGTGGGAAATTACTTAGTGAAGGCAATATGCTTGGTTCCGAATTAATTGATAATGCTCGTTTGGCTTTCATGGAAGGTATGGTTGGTTCAGCGATGGTGTCTGCAGGAATAGCTTTCATTACAGCAATACTCGTTAAATTTTACATGCCAGGAAAAACAAAATAATTTTTTAGGAGAATGGTCCGTCCTCCCGGATTTGAACCGGGGACCTGCCGGTAACTGCGGCCTCCCGTACTCACGGGTAAAAGGGATAGACCCCTACAGCCGGCCGCTCTGGCCAGTCTGAGCTAAGGACGGTATCGCTTGCATTTAGTGACCGCTATTTGTTGCTTCTTCTTCTAAATCCTTAAAACTAGTTGCTTCTAATTCAATATGTGAGTATTCTTTTCCATATTCGAGTATCTTAACAATAAATACCAAGCAAGTAGCAACCATTAACGCAATACAAAGGTATGAGATATATACCCATTCTTTACCATTCATAATAAATGGCATTGTAGCAAACCCATTCCAAAGACTATGCATCACAACTCCAATTAGATAAGCAATCGGTAAAACTTTGTTTCGAGGTTCTTGCATTTGATTTGATAAGGCCACAGCATAACCTATTGCAGCAGGTCCTACTGCATGAAGTAGGGTTGATCCAATTCCTCTAAGAAATGCATTTATTGTCCATGCATCAGATCCTTCCCATATTACTATGAACAATTCATAAAGTAAATTTTCTATTATAGCAAACCCCATTCCGCATGCAACGCCATACAACACACCTTCATATGGTGTTTTCAACCTTTTAATTACAAAAATTAAACCTAAAGGTTTCAATAATTCTTCTACTATGGGGGCAACTACTGAGACTAGTATAAACTCAGCTCTACCAAAACCCCCATTACCCAATAATGCATTTTGATCCACATCTATTAACCTTGCACTTAAGTCATTTAGAATACTTGCCGGCAATGTCGAAAACATACCCCATGCTAGTGCGATTAATACAAGTCTTTGGGGTTCTGGAGAAGTTATAGTCCTATCATAAATATAACTCACCCAAATCAATCCTGGAAAAGTAAATGCAACTATGAATGCTATCGGGAAAAAATAGATGAAAGGTCCTCTTTCACTTAAGGCCACCAAACCTATTGCTAAAGCCATCAAAAAACAAAAGAATAAAATTCCAGATCCAGGTAATTGCAATTCTCTTTTGGAAAAAGAACCCATTTTCCGGTCTATATCTTTTGGAACCTCTTCACCACTTCCCCAATTCAGGTTATTTTCCTCACCTGATTTATTGTAATATATATCTCCTGTTTTTCCACTAAATTGGCCAGGATAAATTGGTCTATACTGTTGTGTTTCGGTTGTTTCTTCATCATTTCCCAGTGTTTTTGCATGTCGTTTTCTATTAACTGCTACATACCTCATTGGTAATGGTTTTCTTTGAAGTATGGCAGCCATAATTAACCCTCCCGCAATCATCAGTATTATTATCAAGAAGCCAAGAAGTGGGACATCAGGTAAGGTCATAGGCTTTCCATCTTCCATAGAAATAGGCCCTACTATGTACACGTAGGCTAATTGCCCACCCATAAGCAGAAGCATATTGGCAAGAATCAATCCATAAATTCTGAAAATAGCCCTATATTTCACAGAACCTTATGCAAACCTACAGTTAAGGAAGTTCCCTTATGGCACTGATGCATTTCTGTTTTGTAATTTCACTTATTGCTTCTGGATCACCTTTTCCATTATAGCCTGCAGCACCAGGATGGCCACCGGCAGATCCACCATTCATTTTCGATATTGATTCTAGAATAGTAGTTAAATTAAAACCATTTGATACTATTCGATTTGAGGCCCTAGTAGATATTCTCATTTCACCTTTTTTGTTACCTGAGGCAACTATTGCAACATCAGCACCAAGTACAATCAATAATCTAGCAGATCCTGATTCAAATGAACCTACAATACTATGGGCAATGATCCATTTTCCCTCTTGCATCCATTTCATTCTCTGTGCAGCTTTGAGGAAAGTTGTTTTCTGAATGAGAGGTCTTTCACTATCAAGAATATTGATTACTTCTTGAGGATCCGCCCCAGCATTACATAATTCACTTGCTGTATTGAAAGTTTCATTATTTGCGTGTCTGAATTGCCCCGTATCGGTGTATATCCCTGACAAAAGGACAGTTGCACAAGTTTTTGTAATTTCTAATTCCAATTCTCTTATTACATCAAAAATAATCTCAGCCGTACTAGTCTTTTGAGGTTGATGGATGATTTCTGTACCTTTAGGCCATCCCTCAATTTTGCTATGATGGTCAATAACTACAATTTGTTTTGCTTTAGGTACTGGCCCACAGTGTTCTGGATTCGGACTGTCTAAGGCAACTACAGTTCCATCCCATTTTTCAGGAGGTTTTCCCAAAATCTTAGAATTTACTTTACTTGCAATTTTCTGGCCATGTGAACTAATTCCATCAGAAGCGCATATTGTCGCATTCTCTAATACAGATTCAAGAGCTATTGCAGAGGATACAGAATCAACGTCAGCGTGATGATGTATAAGGAGTAATAATTCTTCTTGAAATGCGGCTCTTATTTTTTTATTTAGGAGCATTTTTCTCATTAGTTTCCTGCATGTTTTTCACAATAGGAGCTAATTTCTTCTGCATTTCTTCAAGTTCTTTGTTCATTTTTCCAACTTGATTTTTTAGACTATTGTTTCGAATTTCCATTCTTTCTTTTTCTTCTTCTAAGTCTTTTATTAATTTGGTATTATCATCTACTTTCTTCATTACAGAACCTATTGCACGATAAAGCGTGGCTTTTTTTCCACCATCTTTGATTTCTTCTAAAGTTCGTTCTGTTTCTCCAATGGACATATCGACTTGGGATATTTGTTGTGAAAGACTCTGAACTTGTTGCTGTATTTGCTGAAAAAGGTTTAATTTCTCTTGTACATTTTCAGGAGTTATATCACTCATGATTAATCACACTCTCTGCACAATATGCCCATCCTAGGAAAGAGTTCAAAGCAGCCCTCAAGCTTGTAAAATCTTCTGCTTCCAAATCTATTTTCAATTTTTCTCCAGCAGGCCAAACATCAACTTTAACTTTCGGTAGTCCAGCTTTTGCTTCATCAACTAAGGCTTCCGCAATCGCTTTAGTATTTTTTCCAGTTTTCAGGCTCACTTGAGCTTTCATCAGTCTGATGTAACGGTCTTTTTGGTTGAAGGTCTTATTTTGTAAAAAATCTTCTCACCACAAACACGACATGTAAGGCCAAGAACTTCTAAATCCATGTCTAATTTGGCTCCACACGATGCACATTTGTAATTGACCATTATTCCTCCTTTGTGGGATAGTAAGCCCCACTGGCAAATTGATAATCACAACTGTTGCATTTGAATATTCCGGTAGACACCCTTTTCACATTCACTTTAGAGCATGAAGGACATTCATATTTTTGTCTTTGCTTCTTCTCCACAGCTCCAAGCCTTCTTCGAACAGATACACCGTACCTTGCTCCGAAACGACCTGTACTCCCTACTTTTTTTGTCCCTTGACTCATTGAATACCTTTTAGAGCCTCACGTAAAACGTTATCGCTTGTTCGAGCTGTTTTAACAGCTTCTCTAATTTCCGAATCTGTGAATGCTCCATTCATTCCTTTCTGAGCAGCCCTTAGGTTTCCATTTTCATCATGGGCTACTGTAAATCTTGCAGACATAACACCTTCTTCATCTGAGGTTGGATCTAAAATTACAGAATTACCGAGTTTTCCGAATGTACATGAGATTGGCCAGCAAGTAACAGGCAATTTTACGTCTTCGTCGGCTACTCCATGTTGTACATTTGGAATCTTAGCATTCGAAAGTGCAGCTGCGGCAGCTAAAGTACAACAATCAAATAAATTTCCGTTATTGTCTAAAATATGTAAGTCAATAAAGACCGTCCAAACTTTTTCACCTTCTTCTATACAAAGAGCTTCAAAGTCAATCATGCGAGATTCACGAATTCCTCTATCTACAACTCTAGATAGTTCAATAGATTGTTCTCTTGGTGGGCCGGGGTCAAAGGATTGGTCTGCCAACGGTGCTAATTCAGTAGAGGTCATCATAGTTCCACTCCTAGGTGAATCACCATATGGCGTTCCAATCAACATTTTTATCCCACAAAGGACTTTAGTTTTTCCAAGGTGAACCATTGCTGAACCTTCAGCAGTGTTAAGCATACCCGTTTCAATCTTAACTTCTCTGTATTCATTAATACCTCTACCATCAGCTCTCTTTCCTTCTGTGGCTAAGGTTTCCATGTGCCCTTTCATCAAATTTGAGACGTGATCGTTGCTCATGCGCTTCCTCCATATCGGTTGTCAAGTGCACTCCTCATTTTTTCATACAAGTCCATACATCCGCTCGTAGCTAAATCCATGGCTTGTTCAAATTCATCAGGTGTTAGATGCCCGTCCAATTGCAGTAAAACAACTTCGCCTGTACTTGGGATGATTGCTAATGGTAAATCAGCCTGGCCATAATTATCTTCTTCTTTGTTTAAGTCGAGTACGACGACATCATTTACTTTTCCAGAAGCACACGCAGGAATCATATCTCTCATAGGTATTCCAGCGTCAGCTAAGGCTACCGATGCAGCTGTGATTGCCGCACATCTTGTACCTGCATGAGCCTCTACAACTTGCATATCGACTCTAATTGATGCCTTTGGAAATTCTTCAACCATTACAACTTTCTCAAAAGCTTGAGAAGCTATGTAAGAAATTTCAGTCGATCGTCTGTCAAGTCCGGGTCTTTTCCTGTCATTTACACTAAAAGGTGCCATAGTGTATCTCGCTTGTACTATTGCTCGATCTGCTTTCTGTTTGTGCCTAGGGTGACATTCCATAGGTCCAAAAACTCCAGCATAAACCTTGTTATTTCCCCATTCAAGATAACAAGATCCATCAGCATTGTCTAAAACTCCTGCGACAATCTTGACTTCTCTTAGTTCATCGGGTTTTCTTCCGTCTAGTCGGACTCCATTTTTTATTAATTCCATATCAGTTTGGCCTGCCATTTTATTTCTCCAGTAATTTTTCTATTTTCTTTGTTAATCCTTTAGAAGTTGCTTCTTGATTTATTGTTTCGATTGCTTTTTGGGCTAATGCAATATCTTCACCCTTTCCATCTATCCAAATGTAACCATTCTGCCCAATTTGGATTCTAGTTTGAGTTTTTTCACGAATTGCTGTAATCATTGATCCTTGCTTACCAATAACACGAGGAACATTTGTTGGGTCTATCTTTACAATAGTGCCAGAATATAATTTTCTACAATCATCTTTTTTCAGGCTAATTTGGTGTGAACCTGCAGCATCTACCATAAAAACTTCAGCCCATATAGCATCTCCAATTGCTAAAAATCTAGCAGTATCTCCAAATGGAACTTTCCAACCAGACTCACTGTGGTGTAATGTAGAGTTAAATGCAGAACCAATATCCATACGCCATATAGACGGTCCGGTTTCGGCACATATTGCTACAATTTTGTCCCCAGTTTTAGGTTTATATCTTCCAGTTATAGCATTTACATTAATGTAACCAGATTTGTCATGTGAGTGACCTAAAACGGAAGAATATATTCTTCCATCGCTTCGAAATATTCCTTTTCCAGGTTTACTCTTGGTTTCCATAAGGTCACCAGGTAAAACTAACTTTCTAGCGCTTTCGCTATTTGATTTATCACTTGATTCTTCGCTCATTATGAATCATCCTTTTTTTCCTTCTAATACAACCCTTCGCAAACTCGCCCCTATTTGAAGATTTCTTTAATTCAAAGCATTTTGGTTTCAGCCGTACCCTTTGTCAATGAACCCAAGGCATCTTCAAGCTTAGCGAATGAAGCGGCAGACATTTCTAGCATTCCAATCCAGCTCCCATCTTTTTGATATTCTTCACTTTCAATTTTACTTAAACTAGTTATTTGCCCATAGCATTTTCCGACATGTATTGCTTTAATTTTAACGGCTACACGTATCTTTTCGAATGAAATAGGAATTAATGTTTTTATTGATTTTATTATTTTTTCTATTTGTTTATCCATATTTTCCATAGGATCTACTGAATATCTGACTTCATCGATTGCATTCTCTATCCTTTGTGGTGGATGAGGTCCTCCGGTTTGTGGGTTCATTGCATTCGCAACTATGTGGGCTACAATCTGTTTTCGTTTTTGCTCGACCATTTCCTTTCTTTGTTGAGACGTTAATTGAATGGTCCCATCAGTCAAAATTCTCTTGTAAATCTCTATCATATCTGTCGTCTCAAAGGTGTTGTTTACAAGGATATCGGGGGTTCTTTCTCCTTTGGAACTATCACTCCAAATACCGTCAGCAGCGATGGCATCTTCCCAATCTATCTCATCACCTTCGCTATAGTTTTGAGCTGCTTTTGGATCAATCAAAATTTCGAAACGGTTACCGCCAGTTTCGTATCTGGCTATAACTGCGTCTTCAAGAGAAACCATTACTTAATTTTCTTTACGGCCTCGCTTACGCTTTTTGAATCTAATGTATGAAAGCCTTTACCAGTGTTCACTACAGCAATTTCAATAACGTCTGCTTTCAAATTATTCTCATTTGCAGCCGAAAGCCCTTTTAGTCCTAAATTAATAGCTTGGTTTTGAGTCATATTATCCTTGTATTCTTTTTCAAAGACTTCCATAACTTCGTTTCTTCCAGCCCCAATTCCTCCTGCTTTGTAAGCCATCAATGCGCCAGAAGGATCGGTTTCGTATAGATGAGGCCCCGAACTATCTATGCCTCCTATTAGCATTGCGGTTCCAAAGGGTCGAACTCCCCCATATTGAGTGTAACTTTGTTTAAAATCACACAATTTTTTAACTAATGACTCAACGGCTAAATCTTCACTATAGTTGAATGAATTAACTTGACATTCAACCCTTGCGCGATCAACCAGTGCTCTTGCATCAGCCACTAGTCCTGAGGTTGCACAACCGATGTGCCCATCAATTTTGAATATTTTTTCAATACTTTTGGGTTCAATCAGTTTGGAACTTAGTCTCTTGTCAACGATTAATACAACACCATCTTTGAATTTAACACCAACTGTGGTTGTTCCTCTTTTTACTGCTTCTCTAGCATATTCTACCTGAAATAGTCTCCCGTCTGGCGAAAATACTGTAATAGCCCGGTCATAGGCCATGTGTCCTGCTTGCATAAAATTCCCTTGTTGCCACGGTCTCTGATGGTAAAAAAGAGTATCGGTAGGTGGCGTAATTATTAAACGTCCAGTATTTAGCACACCGTGCGCAAAGCTCTAGTCATAGCAATTTTGGTGCTGATTCCGGGTTGTTTGGATACGTCTCCTGAGGAGTTAAAAGGTATTGAAATTCTGTCTCCTGTAGAGGTTGTTGAAGGCGACCAAGTTGAGTTTAGAGCCCATGGCGTAAAACCCAATGGGGCTCAATACCTATGGGACTTTGGGGATGAGTTGGGTGGCACTGGTGAAATTGTTAACCACGTTTACATAGATGAAGGACAGTATACCATTACTTTGACTGTTATAGATAGTCAAGGGAGTATAGGTGTTGCCAAGTCACAAATAAATATTTTACACCGTAATGAGCAGCCTGTGGCAAGTCTGGAGTCTACATATGGAGGCATAGGTCAGACAATAAAGGTGAATAGTCTAGCCTTCTTTGATGGTGGTTCATCAAGTGATCCTGATGGTGATGTCCTTTCCTTTGAGTGGGATTTTGGCGATGGCACTACAGGGGAAGGAATTCGCCCAAATCATTTTTATGAAAGTGTGGGCAATTTTACAGTAACTTTGGTAGTTCGTGATAATGGTAATCTATCAAGCACAGCTCAAACTTGGATAATGGTCATAATCCGTACTTACAGTATAAGCTTCTCAGAACAAACAGTTACAGTTCCATCTAGTGGTTCAGGTTTGGCAGGGTATACTGCTGAAGGAGATACAACTCCTTTGACACACACTTATCCTTACAATCTTACAAGTGCATCATACCTTATTCAGTGGAGTGAGGATGAAGAAGCAGATTCTGAAGATTCTCTTCTTGGAACCCTTAGACCTGATGAATTTTCGTTATCAGTTGCTACCAATTATCTGGTAAACCTAACTGAAAATAGTACTTCTGGAGAAATAATGTTGGATTTTGATGTTTTAGAATCCATTCCAGAAAATCTAGTATTATCATTTGGAAGTATTGAAGAAGTAAATGCTTATCTTTTCCAGAGTGGTTATACTAGCGCAAAAGGGCAAGGCGTATGGGATACTACTATTGCTTGTAATAATGCACCATCTATAATTCCTGAAATATTAGAGAATATAGATGATGGCAATGATTGGGTCTTGTTCGTAGAATACACATACTATTTAGGAACGATAATAGAATTATAGAGATTCAATCTTCTTTTAAACCTAATTGTGATGCGAAATATGCTAACGTTTTGTCAGGTGCGTTGTACTCAGTTCCACCTTTTTCTTTAGCCATTTCTAGCGAGGCATAGGCGCTTTGGACAGCGCCCTTAATATTTTCAGGATTTCTTTTTAGAGCAAGATGGTAGTTGCATATAGCAAGGTTATGCCATGCTCTTGGTTCATCTGGATCAATTTCCGTCGCACGCTTGTAATGTTCAGCTGCCCTTTCAAGTCGTTTCTCAATCCATGCTGAATTGCCTAACCTAAGATAATTCTTAACATCCCCTTTTACAACCTCTGAAGCAAATTCCCTGTATTCCCCCCCCTCATTCGAATAGTTGGTTTGACTGTAATAGTTGTTGTAGTTGGTTGTTTTTTCTGTTTCGTTATTGTAGTTGCTACTCGGACTTTCATCCCTTGCTATTATTCCTGTTGTATCAGGTATTGGTTCATCAAACATTCCTACGCCAAACATAGGTTCATAATTGTCTTCGGTTTTTTCTTGTATTTTAGTAGGGGTGTTTTCCATCGGAGTTGGTTCAGTGTTTATTTCTATAGGCATAGCATTAGGATTAATTTTGAATCCACTGATTTTGTTAGCCAATCCAGCAATTACAATGTCTATTTGTTTTGAAGCACATACACAAGTAATTTCTCCATCTGCCTGAAATTTCCCTAAGATTTCTCCTGTGTTTGAAAGATGATATACATGACCATCATGTGAACCAGCAATCACTCCCCCTTCATCCAAAGGTTCTACAGCTCTTACATATCCCCCTGTTTGGTAATTCCATAATTCATTTCCTTCTCTATCCAGACTATGTATTTTTTCATCCCAGCCACCAATAAAGATTCTTTCACCATCTTTGTCTACGGAGACATCCCAAAGCGAATCACTTCTTTGCTTCTCCCAAAATAGATTTCCATCATTATCTAAACAATACAGATATTCATCACCACATCCCATAATTGTGGTTCCGTTTCTGGATATTCCAGTACCAACCATAGCTCTGTTTGTAGGGTATTCCCAAACCTGTAACCCACCTTCTGTAAATAAGGAAATTGAGTCCCCAGTACCAATAACAATGAATTGCCCATTGGGATCTACGGCCAATGACCATATGGATTTTCCAATAGTTTGTTCCCATTCCACACTTCCTAATGAGTTGAACATTCTAAGTTTACAGTCTTTTCCCCCGCAAATCACTTTGTTTCCATTTCCGATTATTGCTAGGCCATGTATTCCTTCATCAATTTGTTTTTCCCATATTACAGCCCCTGTGTTGTCAGATAGTGTTAGTGTGCCGTTACGGTCACCGATTGCAATCCTACTTCCGTCTTCTGAAGATGCAATGCATATCACAGGGCCTGAAATCACTAGGTCAAAAATAGACTCACTTAACATGGGTTTATCGTTGTGAGACATTGTGTTATTTATCTGTTGTTCTGCTATTTCTTTTAACAAATAAATTTATATAAAGCGGGATTGTGGTAATGCACTGACTTTGAGTGTTATTTGGCTAAATTGCCAAAGGGATACTTTTGGTCTTTCGCAAATGGTGTATAAAATGACAAGCAATCGTATTGCATTCGTGTTCGCTATAGGACTAGCCGCATTGGCTTTGTTTATGAATGGAGCTGAAGCAGCTACTTTGAATGATGGAGTAATGCTTCCTGATGATTCAAATAGAGTTGATGCAGCACAAGATATGCAATTTACTGTTGCATTTGACGATACTGATGAGACTATTACAAATCTTGCAATTATAGCATGGTTTGATGGTACGGCGACTACTCATCCGTTATCCTGTCTTGACTGTGACGGTTCAAATCCAGATGGAACTTATGGAATAGTTGGAACTTTACCTACTGCTGGTAGTCTTGTAGGAACACTTGGTTCTGAAACAATAAAATATGGTTTCATAGCATCTTATGATGAAAGCGAAGATGGTGTTCATTGGCCAGCACAAGACAGCACAAATGATTCAAATGTGAGAGTCAATACTCTACCAGTTCTTACAGATAATGCGACAGTATCTGGTGGTGGAATGCCAGAAGATACTTACAGCTTGACCATAACGTACACGGATGTAGATGGACATGCAGGAATTGTAACAGCAACAGTTTGTGATGAAAGTGATACTTGTGAGACGGGTCATAGTTTATCCAAACAATCAGGAGAGGATTCTACTGGGGCTGTTTATGGTACTGATTTTGAAACTGAGCTTGGAGGTACACTTACAGTCACAGTAAGTGCAACAGATTCTGCAGGTGATGATGCAGAAGAGGATCAAGATACGACTTTTGTAGTAGATACAACAACTCCGTGGTTGAAGAACCCTTCAGTCTCACCTACAATTGCAGGAGAAGATGACACCATTACGTTTTCAGTGATTTCTTGTGTTTTTGACGAAAGCACGACTGGAACACCAAGTGTAACGGTCGATGTTAATTCAGATGGTGGAAGTCCTATGTCAGCAGGTGCAGGTAGTTCTTTATGTAAGAATGGAGTTATTTATTCATTCAACAATACAGTTCCATGGTCTTCTAACAGTTCACAACCGGTCACTTTCTCAGCAAATAATACTGTAGCCAGTGCTACTGATTTAGCAGGTTCTTCAATTAAGATAAATGATTGGCCAACACTAAGTAACGGGTCTGCAACAAGAGTTTTTGATGCCTTTGTGCTTACAGTTAATGCAACCGATGCCAATTCAGATGATGGCGATTCTTTTTCAGTTTATGCTTCAATAGAATTTGACACAGAAGAAAAAGAAATGACTTGTGATGCTGGCAGTTGTACACTTACGGTCGCTGAATCAGCCATTATAGGTCAAATGGGTGGTGAGCGTTCAATAACTTTCCGAGTAGTTGATTCATGGGGTGATGAATCCTCAGATGGTTTTTCTCAGAGCATAGATGTAACGAAAACAAGTGACTTTGTAATGACAAGCCCAGCAGATGATTCTTTCCAGCCCGGTTCTGGTGTTTATGAGTTTACTATCGCTAATAATGGTAATTATGAAGATACATTTACTATATCTGCAACAAGTGAGAATGGTTGGGTTGGAACTTATGATGGAGTTGTTACAGTCGGTAAAGATGAATCTGAGGACTTTACAATAACTTGGGATGTGCCTAATGCAGCTACTGGCACTGTTGACCATTGGTCAATGGATGTTGAAGCAGGTAATGATAACTCAACAACAGGCAGTCATTCAGGCACAACAACAGTTCTTTTCAAATCTGATGTTTCAGTATCGATAGGAACCGACGAAGGTTCAGAAGTTCCGAATGGTCAAGTAACCTATTCATTTGTTATAACTAATACTGGTAATGGAGATGAAGCATTTACTTATGAAACAAGTTCTGCAGGTAATTGGGGTCTTGCTGGTGGTTCAGGTACTACAGCCACATTAGCTATGGGTGCTTCAGAAACAGTTGTAGTAACTCACACAGTTCATGAGGATGCGGGTGCAACCGATAGCGACACTATTACATTTAATGCAGGCGGAGGTTTCCCTGATGGATCTGGAGGTACTGCAACTACTACCGCTGAACAAACGTATGGAGCTTCTATTTCTTTCGGAACTAGTAATCAAGGTTCTACATTGAATCCAGGAGATAGTTTTACTATTAGTTATACTGTAACTAATGGTGGTAATGGTAATGATGATTTTTCAGTCTTCTTTGATGCATCTTGGATGTCAGCCAGTTCAGGAACTACGTTATCAGATTTGGCAGCAGGTGATATTGGAACGGCAACAGCAACTATCACAGTGCCTGATGATGCACCTAGTGGCTCATCTTCAACAATAGCTGCACATGTGACTGGTGGGGGGGGTGTTTCTGATGATGCAGGCGCAGCATACACTATGACAGTAGCAGACAATACACGTTCAGCTTCAATTACTGGCGAATCTGGATATACCATAAACAAAGGAGATACTAGTAGCGGTACTGTTACGATAACTAATACGGGTGTCGCAGCTGATTTTGCAGTTGTTGCAATGGATGATGCATTAAGTTTTGACACTTCTGTGATTTCCCTAGGTGCTGGTCAGAGTGGTACTTTATCTTTTACAGTTCACGCAGCAGCAACTGGTGATGTATCCTTTTCGATGTCAGATGCAGTGGATGGAATAGCAGTTTCACATACTTTTGCAATAACGGCTAGAGAATTCAATTCAGCACTTTTAACAACAAATACTGATGATTGTGGGAATACAGGAATTACTTGTGTAACTGATGCAGCCGGTGGATTTGACAATGGCGAATACACTAATGCTGGAACGTTCTTTACTACAATGACTGCTACAGACGCTAATGGTATGACTGGAACACATACATTCTCTACCACTATAGCTAATGCAGCACCTTCAGTTACGGTACCAATGGCTCCAACAGACACTATAGCCCAAACTGAGCAATCATTCTCTTTTACTGTGCCAACTGATAGAGATGGAACTGTTACTCACTTGGTTATAGACTGGGGTGATGGGACCACATTTACTTTTGACAGTTCAGCCTTGGCAGGTAAATCTGCTGTGGCAACTACTCACGATTATACGGAAGCTGGTGAGTACACGATATCGGCAACAGCGTATGATAATTCAGGTGATAGTACAATACAAACTACAACAATAGATGTAGGCGACCGCACGGTTACAATGGGAGATAATTCTTACCTTTACAACCTAATAGTGCTTATTGGATTTTTCTTGTTAGGCGTAGTCCTTTCAGGAACTTCCTTCAAGATGCTACAAGGTGAAATAGCAGGAGATGAAGAAATGAACGACAGAGACCGACAAAGATTGGAAAGTGTAGAGCGCCGCATGGAGAGTTTGTCAGAGCGTGAAGAACTATTGGAAGTCTCCGCTTATGACGCATCCCGAGCGGCTACAAAGCTGGAAGAACATCTTTCAGCTTTCAACGAGATCCTGGTAAAGGCCCAGGAAATAGCAGCTGAAGACAAGCTCAGAGAACTTGAAGCAGCTGAAGAAACCAAGCAAAAGGAAGAAGAGCAAATGCAATTAGACTTGGAAGACCCAGATATCGAAATGGTAGCTGAGAGATTCCATGACGCATTAGGCAGACTTGTTAATGCACGTGGTGAACTATCTAAAATAGAAGAGCAACTGGCTCATATATTAAAGATGGAACGAGACGAGCAGTTAGAGAAATTAACTGAAATGACAGAGTCGTATGAAACTACCAAGCGTAAAATTGATGCACTTCAAACCTCTGCTGAAGCTAGAGACGCAGCAGCAGTTGAGAACAACATCATGAATTTATTGAGTGCAGCAGCTTCAGGTGGTTCTGTAGGTGGAGCAGACTTTGGTGACTTTGGTGACCTTGATGGTGGCGACGATGAGTATGAAGTCGAAATATATGAGGATGAAGATGGTTCATTCTACTATATAGATCCAGATACAGGCGAAGAAGTACCCTGCGACGAAGACGGCAACGCTCTTTAAAGGGAAAGTCAAAAGTACCTTGTCAGAAGCTTTGGTATAGTCATATGACTTTTGACATAGATTGGTGGTGGGAATTTCAGGACCAGATAAATACACAGTTCAATTTTTCACGTATTAGGGAAAAAGTTGCAACACGCATGGTTGCTCATTCGGATTTCTTAAAAACGTCAATTTCTCACTATTTTAGAGGCCGTGATTTGGTTTTGATTGGAGCGGCAATCAATCACTCACTTTTAATTCCTAATTCATCTTTAATAGTAGCCGATGGAGCGCTAAGGGCTTGTTTGGAGAAGGACATTATTCCTGAATTAATAATAAGTGATCTGGATGGCTATCTTCCAGATATGCTTTGGGCTACACAAAACGGATCTAAGATAATCATACATGCACATGGAGATAATATTTCCCGAGTACATCAGTATTCAGCCAAGTTAAATCCTATATGTATGACATCTACTTATCCATCAGACAGTACTTTTTGCTGGGGTGGTTTTACTGATGGTGATAGAGCCACAATGATGAGTTTATCATTAGGTTGTGCTTCGATAAAATTATTGGGCTTTGATTTCAATAAAGTCGGTTCTTTTTCAGGTGAATATAGTCCTAGAAAAATAGAGAAACTCGTTTGGGCTCAAAGAATTATTGATGAGTGTAAGCGTAGATCCAACAGAGTCTCTTATTAGTTAGATACTAATTAATCGAATAAATGCATCTTCTAGGTTGCTTACACCAGTACTATTCTGTATTTCTTGTACAGTACCCATTGCTTTCATTTTACCTTGATCAATTATTCCTATTTTATCGCATAAAGTTTCTGCCATTTCGATTATGTGCGTAGATAGCAAAACAGTTCTACCATTGGCCGATAGATTTTTTATCCAATCCTTCAAAAGTTTTGTATATCTGGGGTCAAGGCCACTTGCAGGTTCATCCAACAAGACCATTTCAGGATCATGTATTAACGTCATAGCAATAGCCAGTTTCTGGCGCATTCCTTTTGAATAAGTGCCAACTTCATGGTAAATCTGTTCTCCTAAACCTAGAGTATCTGCATAATATTTCACTCGTTGTTCAATCATATCAATTGAAAGTTTCCTAAGTTTTCCTATTAGTTCTAATGTTTCAGCTCCCGTAAGTTTGTCATAAATTAGTGGATTTTCAGGTAGGTATCCCATCATGGATTTTGCTTTCAAAGGCATTCTTTGTAAATCTATATTTCCTATTCGAATAGAGCCCCTTGTTGGTTTTAAGAGCCCACACAGCATCTTGATAGTCGTTGATTTTCCTGCCCCATTTGTACCCAATAACCCAAATACTTCTCCTTTCTTCACTTCAAAGGAGATATCCTTGGCCGCAGGCTTACCTCCATAATATTTGGTTAAGCCGGTAACTTTAATCATCAAGCCCCGACGGATGGCTTAACTTAAGACCCCCTGTCCGTTACTTATATTACTTAATAATAATGAATAAAACTTGGAAGTCTAATATTCTAAACCGTATAGAGGTATTTGATAAGATTTGGAAATCCCTTGAGGAACTTAATTCTCCAGTTATTGTTGAGGGTAAAAGAGATACCCAAGCTCTAAGAGATTTGGGTTTTGATGGAATTATTGTAGAGCTTAATGATGGAGATTCAGTTCTTTCAACAGTGGAAAAAATAGTTCATAAATTTGGACGAAGAAGTATCTTCATTGTACTAACTGATTGGGATCGAACAGGAGGAAGTTTAGCTAAACAATTAAAACAATATGGGGAATCTTGTGACTTAATTCCAAACCTGCGTATAAGGCAAAATTTATCTATTTTGAGTTCAAAGGATATAACCTGTATAGAGGAATTACCAACTTTTGTTCGTACCCTTAGGTCCGAGATTTAGTTTTCTCTCTTAATTTTCTATCTCAAATAGTTTAATTATGGTCAATTTAATACGTGATTATGATGTCTGAAAAGGTTACTATGCCTAATGCATCCGATTCACATTTTTCTAAATTAGAAACTATTAGAAAAAATTGTGGGCAGCCAGATACAATAGGACTTTCAGATTCGGAGATAACTTATTTTCTTTCTTTAGATCCTAAATTAGCAATAGCTATAGATCAAGCATCTGATTATCATACCCATCTTAGAGAAGAATTGGGTGATGATTTATTGATGGAGACAGAGGCTTCTTTGATTAAAGGGTTGCAAAAAGGATTTGTGAATTTTTATGCACCGGCTACAGTTAATCCATACATTGCTATTGCTGGTAAAGGACCATGGATTATTACCTCACATGGGGCAGTTGTACATGATAATGGAGGCTATGGAATGCTTGGTTCAGGTCATGGACCTGATTCAGTGATTGAATCTATGTCTCAGAATTGGGTAATGGCCAATGTCATGACTCCATCGTTTTCTCAAAAACGTCTCGAAGAGAGGCTGCGTAAGGAATTAGGCCATACTAGAGGGAGTTGTCCATTTAGCCATTTTATCTGTATGAATAGTGGTTCTGAGTCAGTAACTGTCAGTTTACGTATAGCAGATGCCAATTCAAATATTTTAACATCTTCAGGGGCCCGTCATGATGGAAAACAAATCAAACTTCTTGCAATAGAACAAGGATTTCATGGCCGTACAGATCGACCAGCTCAAATCTCACATTCGTGTAAGAAAGGTTATGATACTAATTTGGCATCTTTTCGTGACAGAGATAATCTCTATCTTGTTCCTCCAAATGATATACAAGCACTCAAGGATGTTTTTGCAAAGGCTGATGAAAACAATGTGTTTATCGAATTAATGGCTATTGAACCAGTTCAGGGAGAGGGAAATCCTGGGCAATGTATTGATAGAGAATTTTATGATGAAGCAAGGAAATTGACCAAAGAACATGGTTCTTTGTTATTGATTGATTCCATTCAGGCAGGAATTAGAGGACAAGGATGTCTTTCGATAATAGATTATGAAGGATTCCAAGACTGCGAAGCTCCAGACTTAGAAACTTGGTCTAAAGCTGTGAATGCAGGACAGTACCCCCTTTCAGTTTTGGGAATGAATTCCCGTGCTTCCGATCTCTATGTTACTGGAATCTATGGAAACACTATGACAACAAATCCAAGAGCCTTAGAAACAGCTATTACTGTATTAGATAATATAACACCAGACTTGCGTCAAAATATTCGAGAAAAAGGCACAGAATTCGTAGAAAAGTTGACTACTCTTTCAAACGAATTTCCAGAGTATGTGGTCAAAGTTCAAGGAACAGGGTTACTATGCAGTCTTGAGTTGGAACCAAAAACCTTGCCAGTTATTGGTTTTGATGCAGTAGAACCATGGTGTCGCCGTCGTGGATTAGGGGTAATTCATGGAGGGAAAAATGCACTGCGCTTTACGCCACACTTTTTTATAACTTCGGAGGAGATAGATTTAATTGTTTCAATCGTACGTGAAGCAATCCTTCATTTTACTAAAAATTAGTTTAGTTCTCCTAATTCTTTTTCTACAGTATCTAAAATTTCATTTGATTTAAGCAATTCTACCATTCTATTATTGTCTTTATAGAGCGGCCTATCTTCATCTAAATAATCAACATATTTTCTTATGACTTTGTGTGCAATTGAGGTTCCCCTTCCCATTTTGCCACCCCTGATATCCAAGGCTTGTGCAGCAGCCATCATTTCAATAGCTAAAACTCCATAACTATTATCCAATATTTTTCTAACTTTTTGGCTTGTTGTTAATCCCATTGAAACAAAGTCTTCTTGGTCTGCAGCTGCAGGAATGGATTGATTAGCAGCAGGATGTGATAGGATTCTTGATTCTGCGATTAATGCATCGGCAGTATATTGTGATAACATCATACCGGAATGCAGTCCAGGTCTTTCGGTTAAGAAAGGAGGTAAACCAACAGACAGTGCAGGATTGGTTAATCGATTCATTCTTCTTTCAGATAGAACTGAGACCATACTCAGGCCTGTTCCAATCATTTCCATAGGGAGTGCAACTGGCGTTCCTTGGAAGTTTGCTCCAGTCAAGACTTCAGCTTCTTTGGTTAGGAAGATAGGATTATCCCCAACTCCATTCAGCTCCGTTTCAATTTGTTCAACTGCGAATTCAATTGCATCTCTCAAAGACCCTGCTACTTGAGGTGTGGATCTCATGGAATAAGCATCTTGAACTTTCTTCTCACCACTGAATAGTATTTCTGAATTATCGGTTAATGTATTCAAATTTGCGGCTACTTTTTGTGACCCTCTAAATCCTCGTAGTTGGTGTATTCTCTTATCATATGGTTTCATATTAGCTTTGAGCGCTTCTAGAGTCATAGAAGCAGCAATATCATGCATTTTCATCCATTTCTGTGAGTCATAAAGAATAATTGCAGCAAGTGCTGTGAGAACATTACTTCCATTAATCAAAGCTAATCCATCCCTTGCTTCTAATTCTAAAGGATTCAATCCTATACTTTCTAAGGCCGATTTAGAATCCATAATATTTCCCTCTACAAACATTTCACCCTCTCCCATCATTGCCAATGCAATTTGTGACATTGGTGCTAAATCACCACAAGCACCTACCGATCCTTTTTCACAAACAACAGGCGTAAGTTTGTTATTTAGCGAATCCAAAAGGTATTGGGTAATCTCTCTTCTTCCTCCTGAATTTCCTTTTGCATGTACATTTATACGCCCACACATAGCCCCCCTCACAATTTCAATATCCATTGGTTCACCAATTCCTGCGGCATGTGAATAAATCAATAATTTTTGAAATTCTTGCGTCTGTTCTGGATTTAACGTAACTTCAGAAAATTCACCAATTCCTGTAGTTATACCATACATGGTTTCATGGGCATCTATTTTTTTCTGGAGCATCTTTCTACATTCGTTTATTCTTTCCCACGCTTCTTTTGTAACTTCTAGAGTTTGGTGATTTCGGGCAACATCAACTAACTTAGCAATCGTCAAAGATTTACCATCTAATGCTATGCTCATCTTATGGCCATAATTAGCGTGTTAAATAAACTTCTTGGACTTCAAATACTTTTTATTGGCCTATTATGGGGCATTGTGTCTGAATCAACCAGAAGTCAATTACAGGAGCTGAAGGCTGAAGCGGTCTCTTACTGCAAATTAGGTAATTATACTAAGGCTGAAAATAGAATCAAAAAAGCCCTCGAATTGAAACCAGATAGTAAAAATCTTATTCATGAATTAGCTAAAATCTTCTTAAAATCTAAGAATTATAATAAATCTCTTGAAATATTGATAAAATTAGAGGGCAGAGTCAACAAAAAAGATATATTGTATAAGGACATAGGTTTAGCATACTTGGGCATGGGTAAATTAGAAAAAGCACTTGATTTTTCAGTAAAATCATTGGATAAGAATCCGAACTATATTGAAGCCCTTTTCCTGAAGGGAAAATCACTTCGCGAACTAGAAAAATTTGATGAAGCGATGATAACCTTTGATAAAATCCTAGCAGAGGTTCCTAAGCACAGAGATTCACTTTATCAGAAGGGTAAAATATTTCATAGTATTGGAAAATATAGAGAATCACTAGACTTATTTGATCAAGTTTTAGAATTTAGGCCAAGAGATACCGAAGTTCTTGTAGCTAAAGGTAAATCGCATGATGAGTTGGATGAGTACAAAGAGGCATCAGAATCAATTAAGAAAAGTCTTCTAGTTGAAGATGAAGTGATATACAATGATAGAGGTGTTGCACTTACACGTTTAGGATATAACCACAAAGCAATAGATAGTTATCGAAGAGCCATCTCATCAAATCCTAAATATGCCGTCTGTTGGTTCAATTTAGGAAAGGCACTTTTTCGAGTAGGCGATCTCCAAGAGGCACTTACAGCTTTTAAACAATCAACCGAATTAAATCCTAAAAACAGGAGTGCCTGGAATAATAGAGGTGTAACACTTAGACAGTTAAATAGGTTGGAAGAATCTTTAGATTGTTATGAGAGAGCTATTGCACTCAAAAAGGACTATTCTTGGGCTTGGCATAACAAGGGCTATGTTCTCGAATTATTGGATAGACCACGTGAATCCCTTGAATGTTATGAGATTGCTTTGTCACATAAACCAGATCCGAGAGAGCATGGTGGGGCCGAATGGGAAAAATTGAAAAAAGATACACAAACTGCAATAGATAGAATTAATAAAGTCATAGGTGATTGATTTGGACGTTACTGATCTTGTAAAGTCGGGTGAAATATTTTTAGAAGAGGGAGATTCCAAAGAGGCTCGCTCTAAATTCTTGGAAGCTTTAGGTTTAGCTCCAGAGGATCCCCAATTGCACAATAGATTGGGAATGCTTGAAATGTCACTAGGAAATCCTGACAAAGCCATAACTTATTATTCAAAAGCGTGTGAGTTAGCACCTGATGTTTCACGATACCATATGCGTTTGGGGGATTCGTATCAGCGTTTAAGTAAATTTGAGAATGCGATTAATTCATACGTAAGATCCTTAGAACTAGAGCCTAAAAATGCTCCGGCTTGGAATAATAGAGGTTTTGCAAATTTCAATATAAATCGTTGGAATGAAGCACTAAGATGTTATGATGAATCAATGAAATCTGATCCTAGTTATGCCGTAGCTTGGTATAATTATGGATATACTCTACAGTTGTCAGGGCGTTTGAATGATTCTAAAGACTATTACCAGAAGGCCGTAGAATTAGATCCTGAAGATAAGATTGCTTGGAATAATTTAGCCAATGTTCACTATAATCAGGGGCAATATGAACGAAGCATTGAAATATATAAGAAGTCTTTGGATTTAGATTCTGAATATGTAATTGCAGTTAATAACATAGGCAATGCACTGGACCACTTGCATAGATATGAAGAATCAATACCATACCATGAGAAAGCAATTGAACTTGATTCCACATTTCATTATGCATGGATGGCTAAAGGTAGAGCATTAACAAAATTGAATAGACCTGAAGAGGGTCTAGAATACATTGAAACCTCTATTGAGTTAGATGGAGATGATCCAGATTATCACGAGGCACTAGGTCGTTGTTTCATGGCATTAAATCTTTTTGACAAAGCACGTCAAATTTTGAATCAGGGTCTTTCAGTAGATGGACAACATGTCTCATGTTGGATGGCTTTAGGAGATATCAATCTTCACTTAAATAATAATTTGCAGGCATTGCAATGTTATGATGAAGCTGTGCGCGCACAGGACGTACTTTCAAGAAACCGAATGAGAGATTTAGATTGGATTGAAAAAGGCCGTATATTGGAACAGGCAGGCGTAGTGCAGGAAGGATTCAGGCAGTATAATAATGCGATATCTGTGGCTTCAGAGACTAGTAGGCCCTATTTCATGAAGGCCGAGATTCTTATTAGCTATGATAAATTTGAAGATGCACAGGAGGTTCTTCAAAAAGGACTATCCATTGATCCAGATTCTATTACTGGTTACAAATTGCTGATACAAATAATGAATCCTAAGGATTTAGCCAATAATTTGGATTCAATAATTTCAAAACATCCTGACTCAGAGACTTTGTTGTCTTTAATTGGCTATAAATTAGCTGATGAATATCCAAATAGAGCTCTTGATTTTCTTAATGATAATTTTCATGATTTAATCTTAAAAGTTCATTGTTTGAAAAATTTGGATAGAAAAGAAGACGCACTTGGTTTTGCAAGGCAGGCAATTAATATCAGTCCTAATGAAATAGATGGATGGATTTCAGCAGGCTGGTGTTCTTTTGAATTAGGAGATTACGATGAAGCTGATGAGTATTTTGAGGGAGCTTTAGGTTGCGACATACACAACCCTGATGCATTACATGGGAAAGCATTAGTCATGAAGGCCATGAACAAGGATTTTTCGTATTACAATAAAGCACTAGAGGAAATTGATTCTGAATTAGTTATTTAGAAATCACTTCTTGGAAAATATTTTCAACATCTTTAGAAACTCTTTGCCATGAAAATAATGCCTCGACTCTTTCCCTTCCTCGTTTTCCCATTTGTCTTGCCATTTCAGGTGAATTCCATATTTTTTCTAGTGCTTCTTTGATAGCTTCGGGGTCTAATGGTTCAACTATGAACCCTTCGTCAGAGGAAATAACGTCCCTAACTCCAGGGATATCACTTAGTATCAAAGGTTTACCAGAGGCCATGCCTTCTAGTCCCACTATTCCAAAAGCTTCTAATCGTGAAGTAGAAGGTAAGATTACAACATCTGTGGCTGCGTAATAGGCAGGCAGCCAATAATCAGAGATAGGCCCTACAAAAACAACCCGTTTTTCTAAGTCCATTTTTTTAGTTAATTGTTTTAACCAAGGAAGATAGGGTCCATCACCTACAATCAAGAGTTTTCCTTTTTCAGTTTGATTTATGGCCCTAATTAGTATGCCAATGCCTTTGTGTGGAACTAGTCTTCCAACAAAAAGAGCAATGGGGTCCCCGTCTTTTGCGTATTTCTCTCTGATTAATTCACCATCATTATTAGGGTTAAAACGGTCTATGTCTACTGCATTTGGGACCACCTCTACATCAATGTCCCATAAGCTTCTAGAGGTACTTGCATAACTCTTTGTTGTAGAAATAACTCTGTCTGCAGCCTCTAGAGGATATTTTCCTAGCATCGATTGATATAAATTTACAGCTATATTTCCGAACATTCCTCTTAGTTCTAAATCACAATGGTGTGTAACTACTAATGGTTTGTTTGATTCCTTAGCGCCTTTTGCGGCAAATCTTTCGGTAAAGGGGGGGGGTGAATGAACATGAACTACATCTGCATGGTTTCTTCGAACAAAAGGTTGGATTGAAGTTACAATTGGCGTATTGTACATGTTAATCCACTGAGGTAATCTTGTTATCTTTATCCCATTCAACCTTTCAATTTCAGGCATACGGCTGTAACGTGAGGTAACTACTTCGACTTCATGTCCTAATTTAATCAAGTTTTCAGAAAGTCCTAAAACATGAGATTCTACGCCTCCAAAATGAGGATAAAAATATGGTGTTACTTGTAATATATGCATTAGATTATTGTGCTCTGAGATTCGTAAGTTCCCGAAACCAAAGAATTCGGTCCAACTTTAACATTATTTCCAAGAATGGTTCCTGCATTTATTGATGCATTTATTCCTGTATTTACATTACTGCCAATTATTGCACCGAGTTTCCTTCTTTCTGTACTCTTTTTCTCTCCTTTATGTACGACTTCAATTATTTTTTTATCCAATCTAAGATTAGCAATCTTTGTCCCAGATCCAAGATTACTATTCTCACCAATTATAGAATCACCAACATAGTTGTGGTGTGGTGCTTTTGCTCCTTTCATTAGAATTGAGTTTTTTATTTCTGTTGAGGCACCTACTTTATTTCTACCACAAAGCACAGTTCCTTCACGCAAGTAAGAGTTTGGACCGATTGTACAGTTTTTACCAATCCATATAGGTCCTTCTATGTATGTTCCTGATTTTATAACAGAGTTTTTCTCTAGATACAAATTGCCTTTTATTACCACATTATCTTCAATAGTTCCCTTAACGTGGTTTTCAAGTTTATTAATATATTCTTCATTTGCCGTAATTAAGTCCCACGGAGCTCCTATGTCTTTCCAAAATCCTTGATACTCTAGAACATGGATGTCATTGGAGATAGACTGTAAAGCATCGGTGAGCTCATATTCACCTCTAATTGATTTTTCTATATTATCAATAGCTTTGAATATTTTCTCGTTGAACAAAAAAATTCCTGCATTAATTGTACTCTCCCCATGCTTATTTTTTTCACTTATTGAAACTAAGCGACCATTCTTGCTTTCTACAACTCCAAAATTAGAACCATCCTTGACCTTAGTCACCATCATTGCTAAATTATTTTCCATTTTCTTTAGCAGTCCTAGGTTCTTTGCATCAACAATCAAATCACCATTTATGCAATAGAAATTTCCTTTGATTATATTTTTAGCTTGATTAACAGCATGCCCAGTTCCCATTTGCTCTTCTTGAACAATATATTGGATATCAATATCGAATTTAGTCTTTCCTAGGTAATCTGACAGCTCCTTCATTTGGTATCCTATCAAAACATACAATTTTTTGACACCTACTTTTTTCAATTCTTGGATTTGTCTTTCTATAATAGGTCGGCCACATATCGGCAGGAGTGGTTTGGGAATATTTTCAGTTAAGGGCCACATCCGTGTCCCTTTTCCTGCAGCCAAAATCAATGCATTCTCAATCACATTTTCTCCTTAATTTTTTTAATCAAAAGTGCATTTATTTTTGCACCATCCATTTTGCCTCTGAATTCAGACATAACTGGCCCCATTAAAGGACCAATAGCTTCCATTCCTCTCTGTCTGATGAAATCAAGTTTATCATTTATTAATTTGTCAATAAACTTAACAACATCTTCTTCTATATTTTCATTTCTAATTTTAATATCTTTACCACTATTAGCTCGGATTAATGCCCCTTCAATTCCTTCTTTGGCTATTTTTCCTTCTTTAACTAATTCTAAAACTTTTATTATTGCTTCTTCTTTAATTATTTTTCCATTTTTTGATTTTAAATTAGGTAATGTGTGTAGTAGCAATCGTGAAATAGTTTTAGCTTCGCCATAATATTTCATAAAGTTTCGGAACTTATAATCTAAATTTCTCGATACGATTTGTTTTGATTCTTCATCATTCAGAGGCATTTCTTTTTCTCTTTGATCCAAAGTCTTCGGTGCCTTGACTTTGATATTGGTCAATTTTATTGGAGGAATATCTGTTTCTGGGTACATTCTTGAAGCTCCTGGCATTGGTCTAAGAAATCTGGTTAGCCCCTCTGGTGTGACACGTCTTACTTCCTTAGGCACTCCATCGATTTCAATTCTTTCAATCACTCTCCTGATAGCATCTTCAACTATCTTTTTTTCACCAAATATTAAAACAAAGGCATCATTTTCTTTACATTCTAGTAATTGATGTAAATTATTAGTTTCTACACTACTAATATCATATGCAGGTAGTTCATCACTATGCATCAAACCCTGCACTCCTGCTTTTTTAGCATAATCGGCTAATTCTCTACCCATTCGAATATGCCCTTCTGGAGATTTCTTTGTACCTAATTTTTCTTTCCATCCTGCTAATTTGCAAGCTATAGCAGTTCCTCTATCTTTAGAAATATGTTCTGTAACTTCCACTGGTTCAGAGGCTTTAGTCCCTGATAAATCTTTTAGATTCTGTTGGCGTATTATTTCATTTTCAACTACTTTAGACATAGTTGACAAATCCTGAAAACCTTTCAATTCTACTCGTTCTCCCCCATCTATTGAAACATTAACATCTTGTCTTATGGTTCCTAATCCTCTTTTTACTCTGCATGCTCTCAATAGGCGTCCTAAGGCTTTCGCAGCCATTTGGACTTGTTTTGGTTCTTTAAGCTGTGGTTTAGTAGTAATTTCGAGAAGTGGAATTCCTAAGCGATCCAACAAATATTCATCTTTGTTTTCTCCATATCGGCATGAATCCTCTTCCAAACAAATTTGTTCAATATCTATAGTCCCATTTTCATATTCTATTTTCCCGCCGATAGCAACTAATGCAGTTCTTTGAAAACCACTTGTATTTGAACCATCCACGACAACTTTCCTCATAAAGTGCATTTCTTCGATAACATTCGCACCAACTAATTTTGCAAATTGTAAGGCTATCTCTATAGCTTCTTGATTTGGCCCCCTAGGTGGTTCTTCATCTGTATAAACTAAACAATTACAACTTTTGTTAAAATAGGTAAATTCTCTAACACCCTCAGCCTCTGCAGCAACATCAACAGTTCCCATTTCACTTGAGGTGGCATGTAGTTTTCTAACAAAAACAGAGTTATTTCCTATATCTAGGGAATCACACGTACAGAAAAGTTTTCCGCAATCGAGCTGTTGATGAATTTCTAGCCCTGCTTTCACAATTTAGCGCATGGTTCTAGTTTTTAAAAGAAGCGGTGAACAAAAACTTGTATTTTTTAAGGTAAAATAAGGCTATAATCCCTAATATAGGTCCTATAATGAAAAATCCCATTGCCAATACCGAAAAGAACGCTCCAATTTGTGCATTATTATATGATTGTAGAGTGTATGCCGCCCAAGCCCCCCATAGGCCAATTAGGGAAAAAATAAAAATTAGATTTGGACACCACGTTTCCATCTTGAGATACAGTGGGTCTTCTAAATCGATTGTTCCTTTGCCTTCCACCATTTCAAAAGTGAACCTATTTACGCCATCTATTCCTTGTTCAATATCTACCAAACTTAAATTGTCATCTTGTGGTGGAATGAATATGTCCATTGTTGCATTTTTGTGTGCCGGAGAAATCACTTTAACAGAATGCTTACCTGGTTTTGAAAGAATGTTATATGTTCCATTCCCTGCGTATGTATAATCCATTTCTTTTTTGTCAAGAATTATTATTGCATTATCTAAATCAGCAGTGCTATTTTTCACAACAATTTCTATTTTGATATTACTATATCCCCCATAATCTGCTTCAAAAAAATTTAGTAGCCCCCATCCCGTTATAAGTCCCATGAAAGCCGAACATAGTATCATTATTGCAATAATCTTTACGATTTTTTGTTGAGAATTATCATTCTTATATTTTTTGTAATCAGAGGGAATTCGGTTATCTTTCACTGTATTTTTTACTACATTTTTTGGTAATTGTGTTTTAACTTCTATTTTATTGGTTTTATTATTGACTTCCAAATCTGCCTCACACGCTTTACATTTTTTGTTAAATTCTCCGCTTTCATCCCCCATTAATATCAAACTATTTTTCTTATTACAAATGGGGCATTCAAACTCAATTTTTACCATTATTATGCTATTTCAGGTCCACTGTTTTTATTATTGGCTATCTCACCTTTCTTACCAATTTTTATTTGTGGGATTTCTACTTTGAATGGAGGGGGTAAATTCATTTTCTTGGCTATATTCAAAACTTCAAACGAACCCTGAGCTAAGACTCTATTATGTATCATTTCAGCAATATTATCAGGCAATTTGTGTTCCTTTTGCCACTGTTCATCACTTTTCTGAATAATTTCTTTTGCATCATCATGATATCTTATTTCACAATCTAATTGGACTATACCTAACAATCCGTATGAAACGGTGTATCTTGTTTCAACAATCAATTCATTTTCATTGTTCTTTCTGACAGAAACAATATTGGTATTATGATCAATTCGGACTTGTTTTTGCGCTCCGGATTTACGGTGTCTTTTCGCTTCGATGCCAATTATCTGGAAACCTTTTGCAGGCATAATTCCCCTCACGAAGGCTAGTTATTGATACTATCCTTATGTTCGATGGTTATTTTTATTAGCCCCTTTCTCTAGAATAACATAATGTATAGAGCTTTGGGAATAGCTTTAATGGTCGCAATGGTTGCCTTTGCAGGATGTCAAGATACAGAGCCAAGTAGAACGATTATATCATTACAGATTGATTCCGATGGTGAAGATACTTGGATTTATCTTTACACTACACCTAGAGTAAAAATGGGTAACTTGTCTTTAGATGTGGCAGGAAATAGAGACACACTTAATTCGGTTTTTAGTCATCAAATTTATCTATCTAGTACAGACATGGATAATTTAACAAAAGATACTGATGGTTTTTTTACTTTCTTAGCAGAGGCCGATTTGAGTAATGTCTTTTGGGCGTTTGCATGCAAGCTTCGCATTAGTGAATTATTTGAGAATAATGAAGAATCAGTGGTAGCAGATGTTTTAATAGATGTCAATGATGAAGAAATTGCTCAAGTGTGGAAATTACCACACAATATGCATTTAGAGTTCAAATTATGAATATAACCAAGACACCGTTTGTTTATCAGGCTACGATTGGATTAGTTCTAGCCTTTTTAATCTACCTTATGCTTTTGAATTATGGTTATATTGATTTTGACGTTAGTGATCTATTAATTTTTTATTCATTTCAAGTATATACTGTTTCTTTGGCGGCAGTTTTAGGTGGTATTCTTATTGGTATGTTTATTGCTACACGAGCACTTTCTAATCAGGGTTTCACTCCTTTTGAAGTATCCATGTTAAAACTTAGAGATGATGTACATAATCTGCAAAAAGAAATAAAATCAATATCTAAATCTATAGAAAATGACCAAAATGATGAAGAAAACGGAAAGTAATAATTATATAAACTTTCTACTTCATCTCTAATTTATGTCTAAGAGCGCTTATAGCATTCTAGTCGCGCTACTCGCACTACTTTTGATTTCACCTATTGCCGGTGTAAATCATAGTGGCATAGAGAACGATTCTGATTTATTATCTAACAATTATAGTGATTTAGCGAGGGGAGATTATGAAGTTGAGATTGAGTTTGGAGATGGAAATGAAGGTCTTACAGAGGCAACTCGTAATGAAGAAGTGACAATGGGGTTTGTAGTTTCTAATACAGGTACTTTTGACGACACATACAATCTTTCAGTTACTTGGGATGATGAATATGAATATGGATGGGATGCTCATTCTGAAGAGGTAGAGGTGTTTGTTGTATCAGGTTCTCAGGAAGTTGTATCATTTATTTTCCAAGCACCAGTACAGAATGTTTATGAAGGTGATTCAATGGATTTTACAGTTGAAGCACGTTCACAAAATTCATCTACTACAAGTGCCGATATTCAGCAAGTAGTGGAAATAGACATGATATATGCTGTTGATATTTTCTTACGTGATCCTCCTCAAAGCGGTAACAGAGGCGAGTCTATTTCTTATTCAATTGAAGTCACAAATGTGGGTGAAACAAGCGAAGACTTTGCTATAGAAATAGGTCAATTACCTTGGGACTGGGAGGCAATTCCTAGTATTTCTTCAATAGAATTAGGTCCCGATGAATCCGAAATCTTTACTTTAGAAATCAACATCCCTGATAAAGCTGCAGAAGATGAATATGCAGTCATCGAGACATTTGCTCGTGTCCAAACATCATCCTATGATTATATTTATGGATTCTGTGAGAGCAACACTACAGTTAACGATGGTCTAACCTATAGGGTTGATATACTTCCGGATGCCTTTGAGAAACAAGTCATACCAGGTGGCCAAGTATTATACAATCTTTATGTAACAAACGAAGGCGATGAGACAGACTCATATGCTTTAGAATTAGGCGATGTAATGAGTGATGGTTGGGGTTCTAGTCTTAGTCAATTCACGATTAATGACTTAGACCCTGGTGATGAAACATTAGTCACTATGAATGTAACTAGTCCTGAAGATTCTTTAGAGAATGATTGGTCATCGTCATTTGTTGAGATTCATTCCATTAATAGGGATCAGTTTGGAGATTCAGTTGAGATGAATACCTCCGTTAGAATACCAGTAAGAGATTTGAGTTTGACAGTTGATCAAGATGAGAGGGGCGGAGATCCAGGTACAGTTGTCACATATACAGTCAGTCTTGAAAATACGGGAACGGATCCTGATGACTTTACACTTGCTATCGTTCGATGTGATGATTGCAGTGCTTGGGGCGTTAGTTTGAGTACATATGAGATATCGGATTTAGAGGATGGCGATTTTTTTGATATAGAGTTATACATTGAAGTTCCGCAGTCAGCCAGAAATACTGAATCTGCAGAAATGGGTGTTGTGGCTTCTTCTGTCTCAGATTCAGCAGCTACAGATAGTGTTTCAACACTTACATCAGTCGATAAAGTGTTAAATCGTCATGTGTCTTGGGAATCAGGCTATGTTCTGAACCCTGGCGATGGTTCAACTATTGATATTGTAATAACAAATCTTGGAAATAGTTATCAATCCTATACATTTGAATCAGATGAACTACCGTCTGGTTGGACTTTTGATGGATTTCCACACCAAACAGATGATTTAGAGCCATACGGGGGTGAAGAATCATTTACAGTTTATTTCAATGTAGCAGATGATGCAAATCCAGGTTATGTAAATTTCACAGTTGATGTTATACTTGATGAGGATGGCTACAAACTCACAGAAATTATGATTTCAGTCAAAGTTGAGTATTACGCTGAATTTAGTATAGATGTTGTTGAAATTGAATCCTTTGCAGGACCTGGTGAAATGCATATTTTCAATGTAGACATAACTAATAATGCCAATATAGAAGATGACATTAACCTTGAAATTACAGGTTTACCTGAGGGCTGGGATACTTGTATTTTAGTAAATCAAGTTTGCTCCTCAAAAATATCTGTTGGCAAAGGACAAACGTCATCATTTATTCTGGAGATAACCACTAATTCAAATGAAGCTGCAAATACAGGTAATGGTATTTTCTTACACTTAGAGGCTGTTTCAGGTCTAAATAGTAAAGAGTCTCATTTTGATACTTTTACGGTCTATACAAATCCAGTATATGATTTGTCTGTTGAGATTCCATCGGATAGAAAAGATGGGGCCTCTGGTGAAACAATTCCTTTCCAGATAGTAGTTACTAACGAAGGAAATGCTATAGACTATGTTAGTTTACCTTCTCCATTAGCACCAGCAGGTTGGCTTGCCTCTTTTTCGCAATCATCATTTACTTTAGAACCCTCCCAATCTAAGACAGTGTATCTCAATATAGATGTCCCCGCTAGTGTTTATGGCGGTGAGAACATGATTGAAGCTATAGTCTCTTCTGACCAGTCTGGCGAAACAATCGATCTTGATTTTGTTGTTTATGTAGAGGAAAAAGCAGATATTGATGTTGAACTTAAAATGACTGCAGGAGATGTTACAGCAGGTACGATTGGTAAGTTTACAGTGAGGCTTTCCAATAATGGCAACACTATTGAAAAGTTGAGTTTAACGATGGAAGGCAAACGTGCGTCTTGGTTTACTTTAGCTTCAGATACGATACGTTTAGAACCTGGAAGTTATGAGGAAATCATCATCGAAGTTAAACCACCAATAATGCAGGCAGCAACTGAAACTTCAGGGATGCTCAATGTTACATTGAGTACAGACGCTTCAAAAACTACAAAAGTATCACTACCTTTCTCAGTTCTAAAATCAGATTTAGTTATTGTTGAACCTATAGATGAAGAAGAAGATGGCTTACTTCCAGCACCAAGTTTCATATCAGTGATTTTGATTGTATCACTCTTATCGAGGCTCATTAGAAGAAGATAGTTTGTTTTGTAGGTGTCGTCTTGGCAACTAATTCTTTTTCTGGCCAAGAGAAGGATTCACTTCGCTTATCTCAAGTTTTAGAAGAATATAGTGGTTCTAAAGGTCGCGATTTCAATTTTAAAGACATACCCTTGGCCAAGATAAGAGAAGCTAGTATAATTCAGGCTAAAAATGCTATCCAAAAGAGTTTAACTCCAGACAAAAATCTTATTCAATCAATAGAAGCATTGGATGATGCACATACTACCTTTAATCTAATGTCGGAAAGATTTACAACTTGGTATTCCCAATTAACAGGGGCCCCTCGCTCCAAATTAGAAAAGATTTTACAAAAGACAGATTTACCTTCTCAAATGTCATCTTTAAAGGACTTTATTCTCTCTACTAAAGATTTTATTTCAGAATTATCTAGTTATTTAGATTCTGAATCTCCTAAGGTTTTTCCAAATCTGGCAGCTATACTCGGAACGCAGTTAGCAGTTAGAATAGTGTCATTAGCCGGCGACCTTTCGAAATTGGCCCGTATGCCTGCATCCACTATTCAGTTACTCGGAGCTGAAAAAGCACTTTTCAGGCATATGGTCGACGGTAGTCCACCTCCAAAACATGGTGTCCTTTATCAGCACCCCAATGTCAAGAAGGCTAATGGAAAAGATAAAGGCCGTACTTCGCGAAAATTAGCTGCTAAAGTAGCAATCGCATCTAAGTTAGATTATTATGGAGATAAAAATGAGTGAAAAAAGTGAAACCCGTGCTTGGCCAAATATCTTTGGTTTTGGATTATTAATGGGTACAGCTGATGCAGTCCCGGGAGTAAGTGGTGGTACTATTGCACTTATAATTGGAATATATCAGAGACTGATAAGTTCAATTTCAACTTGTTTGGTCTATCTCAAAGATAAGTTTCCATCAAAGTCCACGCCAAGTTTTTTTTCTGCTTTTAACTTTCTTTTTCCATTGGGTTGTGGTATGTTATGTTCTTATTATATCGTGACCAAAATTTTGATAGGTCCCGAGGATTCACCAGGTTTTTTGCGCCAGGATACGACAGGACCTTATATTTTCGCTTTCTTTTTTGGTTTAGTACTTTTTAGTATAAAAGAGCCATGGAATTTGGTTTCCGAACCTGATTTCAAACACTACCTTTTGGCAGTAATAGGGGTATTGGTAGTTTTCATTTACACTAGTTTTTCTTTAGAATCATCTGACGACAGTAATGTTTTGTTGATCGTTGGCGGTGTTTTTGCCCTTACAGCTATGTTATTGCCTGGCGTAAGTGGAGCCTTAGTTCTTTTAACTCTTGGACAGTACCATTCGATTGCTAGTTCGTTTCATGGTGGCAGTCTAGAACCTCTTATGTACCTTATTTTGGGTGGTATAATTGGTTTGTTTACGTTTGTCCCATTTATGCAATACATGATTTCTGAATATATTGATAATACTATGGCAATTTTAGCAGGATTAATGTGTGGTTCTTTGATTACATTATGGCCCTGGAAAACAGACTATGATGTAGAGGGGTTATCTCCGAATATTGGTCTTAGTCAAGTTTTTGATGATTTTGCACTAGTTTCTATTATTCTAACATTCATATTTTTTATGGGTGGGATCGCAACTTCGTATGGATTGAAACAATTAGAAGTTAAAAACGAATCCTAAATAGCTACGAGAGCTTTTAAAAAACCCCTCCTGTGAAAGGCAACGATGCGAGTACTCATTGCGGGTGCAGGTGAAGTTGGATTTCGTGTTGGAAGGGACTTGGTCTTTCGTGGGCATGAAGTGACTTTGATTGATTCCAATTCTACCGCTGTAAAAAGGGCTCAAACCCTCGATGCTCAGGTTTTCCAAGGTAATGCAGCTTCTGCTAAATTTTTGGTTGAAGAGGCATCTTTGGAGAATGCAGATTTATTTGTTGCAGTAACTGGTAAAGATGTGGTCAATTTGGCAGCTTGCTCTATAGCTAAGAAAGTAGGATGTAGTACTATTGCACGCGTAAACAATACTGAATTGACTACTTTACCAGAAAATTATGATAATCAACAGTTGTTTGGAGTCGATGCTTATGTATCGCCTGATGAATTGGCGATGCACCGTATTTGGCAAATTTTATCACGCCCTGCACTTACACGGCTAGAACATTTTTCAGTTGGTAAACTTAGGATACTCGAAGTTCGATTAAGTGATAGTTCTCCTTCTGTCGGTAGACCTTTGGCCAATATTAATTTGCCACCTCATTGCCGTATAGTACTGGTAGCAAGAGAAGAAGGAGTTATTATTCCAAAAGATACCGATGTCCTTATGCCGCGCGATCGACTTCTAATTTTATTAAGTGAGTATAGTGAATTGGACCTTTTATCCGACGCGCTTGGGATTCCCAAAGAAATTACAGATGAACGAAATATTAAACGTCTTATGATAGCAGGTACGAGCCGTATAGCAATCAGGCTGGCTGAACAAGTATCCAGACGTTATAAGGATATTGAGATTTACATTGCAGAACCAGATCGAGGGATGGCTGAAGCGGCAAGTGCTCAGCTACCCGAAGAAGTCCGTGTTTTGGTGGGATCTTCCACGGATAGGCATTTTTTGAGGGAAGAAGGTATCCGTTACGAAGATTTGTTTGTTGCAGCTACAGATAGAGAGGATTTGAATGTTCTTAGTTGTTTATTAGCAAAAAAAGAAGGAGCCAAGAGAACTGTGGCTTTGGTTTATCAGACCGAATTAGAGTATGTCGTACAAGACACAGGAATTGATACATTAATCAATCCTAAAAGGATTACAGTCAATGCTATTGTAAATAGAGCGACTTCGACAGATGAGATTGAAGGAATGGAAGAATTAGAGGGTGGAGATGCTTCCGTTAGAGAATTCTTGATTAAAAGCAGCAATGGCAAAACGGGAAAGAAACTTTCCGAACTTAATTTACCAGAGAATACATTAATCGCTATGATTAATAGGGACGGTGATGCTATTTTCCCTGATTCTGAATCAATTCTTCAGGAAAAAGATCATGTTCTTGTTTTCACACTCAAAAATAAACTTCCAGAGGTGGAAAACTTTTTCCATTAGTTGATGAGAATAAAACTCATTCTGAGTCTTACAGGCACTATTATTGCTTTTTTTGGATTAACATTCCTTCTTCCAATAGCTGTTGGTTTGTTTATGGGTGAACAAATTCAGGACATTGGATGGATGTTTGGTTTTCCAATGTCTTTGTGTTTGTTGATGGGTGGTTTTCTGCATTATTATTTCCATTCCGAAGAAGATATTAGAAATCGTGAAGCATTCTTGTTAGTTACCGTTGTTTGGATTACTATGGTGATTGTTGGCGCGCTTCCTTTTGTTGCAGCCGAGAACTTGTCTTTGATGTCATATAAGATTGGCATTGCCGGAGCAATCTTCGAGTCTATGTCCGGATTGTCCACAACTGGTGCTACAATTTTAGATCTAGAAACCTCCAATCCTGTAAATTCTACACAATATGATGATGGTTACTTTGATGCTCCTAAGTCTCTTCTTTTATGGAGATCACAGACACAATGGTTAGGAGGTATGGGGATTATTGTTCTAGCTACGATTATCTTTTCACGTCTTTTTGGAGGGGGAATTCAAGTTCTTCAAGCTGAAATGCCTGGAACTGGGATAACTAGGCTTAAACCTCAGATGGCGCAAACAGCACGCCTCTTATGGAGTCTGTATTTTGTGATGACGGTTGCTGAGATTACTTTGTTAACTTTGTTAGCAGATTTACCACTATATGATTCAATCTGCAATTCTTTTTCAACAGTCTCAACAGGTGGCTTTTCTCCTCAAAGAGATTCTATTGGTTCTTATGATAGTCCTTTAGCAATAGGGATTGTAACATTCTTCATGCTTATTTCAGGAATCAATTTTGTTATTCTTTATTATGTATTTAGTCACTGGATTGATTTTTCTAAATCATTTTCAAAGAGGGTGCGAATTTCGTTTCAGGTTCTGAGAGAAAATGATGAATTACGCTTTTATTTCTCACTTGTTTTCCTTTCATTCTCGCTCATTTTTATTAACTTAATTCTTGAAACAAAAGTTGGGGAGGAAAGTATGGATCATTTTCTTAACGCTTCATTTCAAACAGTTTCATTGTTGACAGGTACTGGATTTACAACAACAAATTATATGGACTGGCCAAAGATGTCTATTTTTGTTTTGTTATTAGCTATGTTTACAGGCGGGTGTGCTGGTTCTACAACAGGTGGAATAAAGATGGTTAGAATTATGCTTCTTTTCAAGGCATTAAAAAGGGAATTGCTTCTAGTTATACATCCCCGGGCAGTCATAAAACTTAGAATAGGAGATAAAGTTTTAGATGAAGGATTATTTCGTAATGTAGGGGTTTTCTTCTTTATATTTATTATTCTTTTTTTGCTGGGTTCATTGATAACACTGTATTTAGAACCTAGTTTGGGATTGATAGATGGTATCTCCACTTCTCTTTCATGCCTAGCCAATATAGGTCCTGGAATAGGTGTTATTGGGCCTACTGAAACCTACAATAATTTTTCAGATTCGAGTTTGATTTTTCTTTCAGCCTTGATGATGCTAGGCCGTTTAGAAATTATTACAGTCTTACTTCTATTTTATCCAGACACATATAGAGATTGAAGCGTAACTTGCTTATGCATCTCTTTTGTATCTAGGTTATGTCTAATAAAGAGGACATGGATTCTGAAATACCCGACTTAGTGAAAAAGTATGTTCCAGGAGTTACTCGTGGCTTATCTTGGGCTAAATATAGTAAGGAGAAGGGAAAGGGAACGGTTATGAAATCTGAGGCCTTTCAAGAAGCTAAAGCTGAAGGTTTTACCACGGCTTTGAAAGCCCCTTTAGGTGAGGATACTAATCAAATTTTGAAGGATGCTACAGAGGGCATTTGGAATCAAGCTAGAGAATTAACGGAGAAAGCTAAGGAGGTATCACATCGAATTAACAACCAGAAATCTAAGAAAGAACGCGAAAAGGTTTTGGGTTTAGCTAGAGATGCAGCAAAAAAGGCAGGTGTGCAAGCAGCTATTGCAGCAGGCTGGGAGCAGGGTTGGAAAGAAGGTCTTCAAGAACGAGATTCTAGGAATTCAGATTAGTCTCATCTGTGTGCTTCCGATATATCTTCCGTTTCGTGTCAATTCTTCAATAATATCGGACAGTTCAATATCTTCTGTAAAAAGTTCTAGGATTTGATTTTCATTAATAGCGACACTAATGAATTTAGTTCTCCCCTGTCTACCCAAACTAACAATTTTAGCATTAATCAGGCCTTGCATATCTAATTCAGAGATTACATTACTTATTCGTCTTTGACTTAAGTCTTCTAAATTAAAAAGTTTACAAATCTGCTTATATGTACTGTAAACTTCTCCAGTTGTCTGTTGGCCATTTTCACGTTTGCCTTGATTAACAATAGTACTGGCTAGCGTAGCTTTATGGTGGATAGGCAATGTTGAGATTATACTTCGAACTTGGTCTCTCTCCATTACATTTTGGGCTTTAGTCACATATTCAGCTGTGACAATTTCTCGATTGTCTCTTTCAGCCAATTCAGCTGAGATTCGTAGCAAATCCAGAGCCTTTCTAGCATCTCCATGTTCTTGTGCAGCTTTACTAGCACAATAAGACAATACTAGTGGTTCTACTACATTGTCCTTAAACGCGAGTGTTGCCCTTTGTGCAAGTATTTCCTCAATTTGAATGGCATTGTATGGTGCAAAGGTAAGTGATTCTTCCCCTAATCTCGATTTAACTCTTGGATCAAGCCATGTAGTAAATTTCGTATCATTTGATATTCCAATTAGAGAAATCTTCGAATTATTCAAATCTGAATTTAAACCAGTTAGGTGATAAAGGATATCATCTCCATTTTTGCTTACTAGTGCGTCTATTTCATCTAATACTACTAGAGCAATACCTCCGTTATCATCAGCTTTTTCCTTCAAAGCAGCGTAAACTTTGTCAATTCTCCAACCGGCATGAGGAATAATATCTTCCCATTCGCTAGAATAAGTTTTACCAATATTTGTTAGAACACCATATGGTGTGTTGGTTTGCTTACAATTAATATATGCGGTATGAATCTTCTTATTTTCATTGGCGGCCTTTTGTATAATTTGATTTGATATAAATTTTGTAATTGCAGTCTTTCCCGTTCCTGTCTGGCCATATATTAAGATATTGGAGGGCCGCGCGCCATATAATGCAGGCTTTAGTATATTTGCAAAACCATTAATTTCATCATTTCGATGCGGAAATTCGGAAGGAATAAATGTGGAAGAGAGGGCTTCTCTGTTCTTGAAGATTCTTTCTTCACTCATCAAGTTATCAAAAACATTGCGATTTCTTGAACTTTGCCTTTTTTCCATAAATAATAACCCGGCCACTAGCAGGGCCTTAGGTATAGCCCGCCGGCTATAAATCAAACGGGGTCTTTCCATTTTTCAAATAGTTTTTAAAGGCCGATTTTCCAATTCATTTTTCGCAGAATATAATCTTTTTAAGTTTACATTTATTTTACAAAAAGGGTTTTCTTCTCTCCCTAATTGGGTATGACTTGTCTGTCAAAGAAAAAGAAGTAATTGCTTGGCTTTCAGAGCGCAAATTGATGCCTTCACCCGAATTAATAACTCATGTTGTTAATCATCCTGAAGGTTTAATTTTTTTGGAAAAGTCGGTTGAATCTTTGGATGGTCCAAAATTATTTTTGAGTGTATCTGATTTATTAGTTGAAGAGAATCCAGAACCTCCTAAGCCAATCAGTAGACCTAAAGTTGCAGATATCCCTCCAGTCATAATCGAAAGGCAGATTGACAAAAGTATGTCGGATGGAAAATTGGAAAGTTTTGTTTCATTATTTAATGATAGATTCACAACACTCTCACGGTTAGTTCGCCGTAATCCTTCGATGAGAGATGCCGGAACTTTATCTCTATTGCATCCTGATGAAGAAAATCAAGTTATAGGAATGGTCGCTGAGATAAATACATTTTCAAATGGCAAAACTAAAGTTATCATTGAGGATGCTAATAGCCGCCTAGATTTGCTGCTCAATGAAAAGGATGGCCAATCACTAAATCTTTTGCATGATGAGGTCATTGGAGTTTCAGGAAAACTCAATAGGCAGGGTGATATGCTTTTTGTAAATTCACCAATAGTCCGACCGCATCTTGGCCGCTATCGCGAAACAGCTAGATCTGATGAACCATACATTGCACTTTTCATATCCGACATCCATTTAGGAAGCGGAACTTTCAAGGAGGACGAATGGAATAAATTTGTTTCTTGGTTAAATGGTGATGTTGATTATCACAAAGAATGGATTCCTAATCCAGGATATCTTGTGATCGCAGGTGATGCTGTGGATGGTATTGATTCATATCCTGGCCAAGAGGCCGATTTATCTATAACGGATGTTTGGGAGCAATATACTGTTTTATCAAAATCAGTTTCTAGAATCCCTACAGCAATACAAACTGTAATCATGCCTGGCAATCATGATGCAGTTAGGCTTATGGAACCTCAACTTCCATTACCTGATAGGGTTATCAAGGATTTTGGAGACAATTTAACATTTACAGCCAATCCTGTTTTACTTAACCTAGCTGGAATCAAAGTTCTTTGTTATCATGGGAAATCCTTAGATGATCTGGTTAGCCTCCGTGATTTGTCCTATGATAATCCAATGGATATGATGAAAGAATTACTCAATAGGCGGCATTTAGCCCCTATTTATGGAGCAAAAACACCTTTAGCGCCTGAAAAACAAGATCATTTGTTGATACGTGATGTCCCTGATATTTTTGTTACAGGGCATGTCCATTCCTGTGGTGTTGAGAGATATAGCGGTGTTTTAATGCTGAATCCTGGGACTTGGCAAGCCCAGACAGCATATCAGAAAATGATGGGCTTTCAACCAGACCCTTGTAGAGCTATAGCAGTCAACCTCCAAACTTTTGACACACAGGTATTAGATTTTAATTTTTGAAAGCTTAGGTTATAAATAATCACAGTTCTGTTTAAATTATCCATGAGGAATCAGAACAACGTATTTCATTTAGCAGTGCCTTGTAGAGATTTGCAAGAAGCTGTAGATTTTTATGAGAATAAGTTAGGCTGTGAGAGTCGTAGAACTTATGATGACAGGGTCACTTTCAATTTCTTTGGAGATCAGTTAGTTTGTCATTTGTCCCCTGACAAAATTGATCCAGATCCTGAACCGTATCCACGTCATTTTGGAATAACTTTCCATGATAGTTCTGATTTTGATTCATTTGTATCTAGATTGAAGGACAATAATGTTCAACTTCTAAACAAAATATTTACACGTTTTGAAGGCATGCCTGAGAATCACCAGACATTTTTCCTTAAGGATCCTTCAAACAATATATTAGAATTCAAGTACTATCCCAATAAAGAGATGATGCATTAATTATGTCTAAAACAAGAGTAGTGATTACAGGGGCTGGCGGTGGTGGAGCCAATAATATTATCTCTACAATTAGGGAGAGGGAAAAATATCATTTGATTGGCTTTGATATCTCTCCTTACAAGGTTGCGCGGGCGAATGTAGATAGTCGTTTTGTTGTTCCACCAGCCTCTTCACCAGACTATGAGGAAAAGATTTGCGAGATTATAAAGAAAGAAAAACCAGATCTAATAATTCCTACAAATGATCCTGAAGTTGAAAAGTTATCTGAAATTAGAGATAATCTTGAAACAGAATTATTCTTTCCAGATCATGCATCTGTAGCATTGTGTCTGAATAAGTGGAAGTTCCATAATTTTGCAGTTGAGAATGCTATTCGTGTTGCCGAGACTTACCATGTGAATAGTCTTGATGATATAGAGCCAATTTTTTCAAAATTCAACTCAGAATTACTTTGGTGCAGAGCCATCAAAGGTGCAGGATCTAAGGGAGCAACTAAAGTAAAAGATTCGGAACAAGCAAAATGGTGGATTAAGTACTGGAATGAAATGAGAGGAATGCAAATATCAGATTTTACCATATCTGAGTTTTTGCCTGGAAAGGATTTTGCGTGTCAAAGTACATGGAAGAACGGTCGTTTGATATTGATGAAGGCAGCCGAGAGACTTTCGTATATTGAAGCAGCTTCTCGTCCAAGTAATATGTCATCCTCTCCTGAACTTGCTAAGACAGTATATGATAAAAATCTTTTTGATTTCTGTATTGATGTAATAGAGAAACTTTCAGGTGGGAAAGCCCATGGCAATTATGATATTGATATCAAGATGAATTCAAAAAATGAGTTGTGTATAACTGAAATAAACATAGGGCGTTTTTTTATGATTACTAATCTATTCAATCTTTCTGGTGAACATTCAATGATTGATACCTATCTAAAATTGGCTATGGGGGATGATCCCAATATTTCAAATCCGTTTGACTTTTCTGAAAAATATTTAATTCGTTCATTAGATACCTTGCCGACTGTCTTGTCGCCTGAGGATATCACTAAGCGTCTTGATTCCTAGTTTTTTTCACAAATTTATAAAGCGATTCTATCCGATCTTCACAATATTCCCAATTGTGTACTTTTTCAGCTAACCTTCTCCCACGTTTCCCCATTTCAAGGCAGAGATTTTGGTCAAACATCATTTTCATAAGAATGGCCTTTAGACGGTCCCATTTCCCCCATTCAAACGTTAGACCAATATCCTCTCTTTCTACTAGTTTTCCCATCAAAAGTTCTTTACAAGTTATTATTGGGACGCTTGCAGCCATAGCTTCGAATAGTTTGTTGGGAGCACTAAGTCTGTTGTTAATGTTCGAAGGATCAAGGGCCATTAGTACAGCGTCACACTCAATAGTCTTTAATGCAACATTGTCGGGATGTATAGGTCCCATGTAATTCACATTCTTTGACTTCTCCTGTAGCTTTCTGATTGTAGGAACTAGTGTTCCAAAACCCCCAATATCAAATTGAATTCCTTTCATTTTACTCACAGTCATTATAGTCTCTAGTATCCCTCTTGAGGGGTGTTTTTCTAGAACCCCTATATACAAAAGTCTAAAAGTTTTGTTTTTTTCTTTATTTTCTATTCTTCTTAATGGATAGTTATCTAATCTTTTAATATTCCCGATTCGCGTTAATTTTGAGTTAAGAAAATCTCTTTGAGGTAAAGCCATTACTTTGAATGCTTCTTCTTCTGTTGCGGCAAATGGAGCTTTCCCGCCTTCTTTTAACATCGCCTTAAGTCTTGCATAATTTGCAGGACCTGCAGATATAATGCCGTCACAATGACTCAATAATCCTGCTTCTAATCTATGAAGAATCTTTGCTACAAGATTAGATACGGCCCCTTTAACGAGTCCTGGATAATTTTCATGACAGTCATATATTAGGGGTAATTCGGCTAGTTTAGAGGTGAATACACCAGCCGTGAGTGTGTCCAAATCATGATAATGCAATATTACATCTTTTTCTACTTTTTGAAAAGCAAGTATTTGCCAAGTGCTCCAAGACAAGAAACCCGGAAGTTTTCTTGCAAAGAGTGCTGCATTGTTAAGAGCGCATTCCTCTTGGTATCTCCATATAGTTCCCCATTCAGTTGTATTCGTTGTTTCATTCTTTCCAGTACGGTCCCATGCTAACAAAATAACGCGGTGTCCTTGTTTAGACAAACTTTTAGCAGTATCAGAAATTACAGGTTCAGCAAAACCACCTGTTGTAAGGCGAGTTCTGACCATAATTATTAGGGACATTGTATCTTAAGGAAACTGCACATAAATACAATCTCCGTTCATCGCAGAAGTTTTAAACCATACTTGGGTGAGCACCATCCAGTGCCGCTGTAGCTCAGCAGGTCAGAGCATCCGGCTGTTAACCGGACGGTCATCGGTTCGAATCCGATCAGCGGCGCCACCGGGCCCGTAGCTTAGTCTGGTGGAGCTCCCGGCTCATAACCGGGCGGTCGTCGGTTCAAATCCGGCCGGGCCCACCATTTAATATATTGAATCGTCGATTAATTTCGGTTTGTGTAACGTCCATAATACTTTCAGTTCCAAACCCTTCTACTGTAATTGATGCGACAGCAGCACCATAGTTCATTGCATCAGTTAGATTTTCTATATTCAAACTGTCCAAATTTGCTAAATATCCCATAGCAGCTCCTGCAAAACTATCTCCAGCTCCAGTGGGATCTACGAAATTATCAACTTGGAATGCAAGTATCTTCTTTGTAAATTCCTTTGAATGCAAAGAGGCCCCTTTCTCACCTTTTTTTATCACTACATATTTTGGTCCCTTGTTAAGCAATATCCGTGCTGCTTTTTCTAAGTCTTGAGTTTCAGAGTATTGTTGTGCTTCTGCATCATTAATGAATAAAATATCAATTTGCGAAACCACGTTTTCTAATTTTTCTTTAGCAATATCAATCCATAAGTTCATTGTATCCATTGCAATTAACTTTGCTTCTACTTGTTCTAAAATTCTTAATTGGATTGCCGGATCGTTATTACATAATAGCAAAAGGTTAGTTTTCTTCTGTTCACTATTTACCTCCCAATCATAATAGTCATTAATTCTGAAATCTGTTTCATGTGTAATAGCTTGTGACATATCTCCTTTGTATTCCCCAGACCAGTGAAATGTGGGGTAATCCAGTTTTTTGATAGATTGCGTATTAATCCCTCTTTTTTTTATTTTTTCTAAGATACCTTCAGGGAAGTCATTTCCAATGGCTGCAACCAAAGTTGTTTCTGTAAAAAGGCTTGCAGAAATACTTGAGTAAATTCCAGCACCTCCTACAATTCCTTTTTGACTTTTCTTTGGGGTTTTGAGGTCGTCTAGAGCTAAAACACCAGCTACCAGTAACTTTGTTGCCACGTTTGACCTCAAGAGGGCTGGCTTTAAATCCCAACCACTGTGCGCAAACTATGGCGACCTCCCGCAAGATAGCTCTGCTTTTTGGTGCAGAGAATATTAACGCGATAATTGGTTGGATAGCATTATTATTTGTTGCAAGAAAGATGGGAGCTGCAGCATTAGGTGAATTTAGCTATGCTATGAGCTTGGTCGGAGGCTTCACATTTATAGCATTTTTTGGATTTCGCATGGCCCACATTAAGAGAATTAGTGAGGGTCTCGATTTAGGGAAATGTATCGGTACTTTTCTTTCGATAAGACTGTTTTTGATATCCCTTATGCTCTTGGTCTTTGCCTCTTTTTATTGGATATGGACAGCTCCGGAAATTAAGTATGGTGTTCCTTTTGGAAAGGAATTTTATGATATCCAAACAGAAAACTTACTTCTTCTGGTTCTTCTTTATTACATTGTTTTCTTAGCAATTGGAGTAGTTAGGGCCACTTTTAGTGGCCTTGAACAAGGTGCTAGGGTAGCTATACCAAATATAGTTGGAACCACTGCTCGTTCTATTCTTTTCATATGCACTGCATTTCTAGGTTGGGGAGTTATTTGGCTAGCTGCATCTGAGTTAATAGGCATTTTAATTATATCAATTATATCTTTATGGTATTTCCGTGACTATCCTATTTCCAAACCAGATAAAGAAACATTTAATTCATATAAATTGTTTGCAGTTCCTGTTGCTGCTGCTTCTATTTTTGGAGTTCTCAAGCAATATCTGGACAAGATTTTCATAGGTATTTTCTGGGCTGCCACAGATGTCGGACTTTATTTTGGTGTTCAGCGAATTGCAATTTTTATAGGTACTATGGCTTTAGCAATTGAAGAAATGTTGTTACCTTCAGTTTCTAAATTACATTCAAAAAGTGGCAACAAAGAAATTAAATCACTGATTTATGACACTGAGAGATATGTAGCCATGGTTTGCATACCAATTGTAGCTATGACTGTGGTGTGGTCTAGTGAGATTATCGAAGTTTTCATTAGCCGTGAATTTCTGCCTGCCGCCCGTATTCTTCAGCTATTAGCCTTGGCAGCTCTTATTCGAGTTGTAAATCGACCATGGTCTATAGCATTGCGTGGTTCTGATAGACCTGGCTTAACTTCCATGATTAACATTTTTTCATCAATTATTAACATCCTGTTGATGATAATTTTAGTTCCCAAAGAGATTCCACATTTGGGCCTTAGTAATTTGCCAGGGTTGGGTGGGGAAGGTGCTGCCTTAGCAGTTTTAATTTCAGAAATAGTACTTTCTATTTCACTTAGGATAATGTGTTATTCACACTTAGAATTAAAACCACAAATCCATTTCTTTGTACAAATTTTCTTTGCAATTATCGTAGGATTAGGGATGCTGCAAATACAAATGGCAGTCAGTGTCGATCGTTGGTATGAATTATTTTTATTCTCTGCATTAGGTGGTTTACTCTATGTTTTTGTTCTAGCATCGGTCGGTGCTTTTACAAAGAAAGATTTCCAATTCTTTTGGAATGTAATGAATCCCAAAGCCATGACTAGTTATGTTGGAGATGAACTTAAGAGAAATTAATGTTTTTTACGATAGGCTTAGTAGTCATTTTTGTATTAGTCGTAGTTCTAATTTTTGCTTATCAAAAGATTTACAACCCAGGAAGACTCTGTCGAGTGTGTTACCGTGTAGTCCCTGAAATGGTCTTTGTTAAGGCGACTGATGAGGAAGATGGAGAGTTAGATTATTCTGCGAAATGTCCGTTTTGTGATTCAGAACTGAGTGACTAATTTCTTTCTAATGAATCTGCTATTACCTTAAGTGCAATCCCTGTCGCAAATCCGGCAATTATTCCCGTTACTATTCTTTTGATATTTGTAGATTCATAGTCTGTGAAAAGTTGGATAGTACCATCAAGACCTATTGGTACTAATGAAAGAATAACTAAGGGTAGAGTTAGTTCTACTTTTCTCCCTAATGCAAATATGAAGCCTAGAGCTAATCCTACAAATATCCCAACATCTCTAGCGCAGAAAGGCATTTGGTTTTCATTGTACTCATAGGATCTATGTGAGAGCTGATGACAGTTTAAATCTCCTAAATAGTAAACCATTTTGTTTATAGGATTCATATCTTGAATTGTTTTTTTATTATCATATACACCTACACTTCCACTTAAATCACCGGTTTCTCCCTCATCTAGCATTAAGGGCGAAGTCAGAATTAATAAAGCCCAAAAACAGGTTATGGATAGGAAAATTTTATTCCATCTACCAATATTACTTAAATTCTTTTTGAATTCCCAAGAGGACATTCATCTTTTCCTTTCAAAACTTTCACGATCTACTAATAGCAATGAAAGAGCTATAACTGAGAGGATACTACCTATCAGAAATCCGTAGCTTATGATTCCAAACAAGCATCCAGCCAGTGCAGTTTTAAAATTCTGCTGGAGAAGTGCAGCCGAACCTCCCATGAGTGTAATCATTGCTGAAATCATAAAAATAGGTGCTAGAGCATAGTTTGGTGGCCAAGGTTTTGCAATATCTTTTCTGTAATCATGCTCCTGTGTTCCTTCTAATAGTTCAATATTAAGTATGTTTGTACCTTCAGAGCGTATATTAATCCAAACAATTACATCCCCATACCCTTCCATTGTGAAAGTAATTTGAATTTCATCTCCTACTAAGTCATATAGGTAATATTTCCCTTGTGGATTGCTGTATGCTTTCTTATTGTTTGCCTCTATCTTTGCTCCTTCTACAGCAACACCATCAGTGTCTATGATGGTTCCATGAACTGAGGATAAACCTTCATTGCTCCATTGGCTGTCCTGGTTATTCCATTTTATTCCATAAGCAATTCCAGAGAGTATACCTAAAACAAATACTATGGACAATAGGATGCCAGCCCATTGTGCTGGTGTTTTTGGTTTTTCATTTAGATTGCTTAGATTATCCCAACGATAAGCATCTTTGAGATTGGTGAAAACAAAGGGTATCTGTGTTTTTTTCTTGAATTTAGAACTGGTTGGATCACTTACTTTTTCATCCCTGGTCTTGGTATTAGTCCATTTCTTTATTTCTTTTCTCAACCATTGGTTTGCCTCAGATGTAAATTTGTAATTCTTTCTAATGTAGGCAACAGTTTGTTTTTCTATTTGAGTATAATCGTCATAATCACTTATTTTGCTAAGTAATTGCTTGCTTCCTTCAATGGTTATTTCTTCTACTTTTTCAGTTAGTTCTGCAGCAACATTGAGTAATCCTTTATCATATTTTTCACCATCAATAATTTTGAAAACATCTTCTTCTTTACTTCCCGGTATTAGAGTTTCTTTTATGTTTGATCCTATCTTACTTGTAAAGTCTGTAATGCTTTGAGTAATATTACTAACAAAATTTATTTTTTTGGCGGTGAAAGAAGCATCACACATAGGGCAGATTACATTTTGTCCTTCTTTCTTTTCGGTATTGAAAACATTGTAGCAAGTTGTACAGCGTACTTTACCGTCACCCATGAGACTGTACTCCCCCGTCGGTTAAATAAGCATGACGATTGGACCATTATGGAATGGTGGATGGTCGTCCTTTTGGGTATCCTACAGGGCATAACCGAATGGCTTCCAATAAGTAGTAGTGGTCATTTGGCGATTTTTCAATTTTATTTTGAAGAAGAACCACCAATTTTATTTGATATAATCTTACATTTGGGTTCTCTCTGTGTTATTCTATACATAATGCGCGACGAAATCAGACAAATGTTGGTGACTTTTCCTAAATTCCTTGCTAATTATCAGAATTTTGGAAATCTCAAAGGTGATGAGAGGCTGATTGGAATGATTGTTCTGGCCTCTATTCCAACAGCAATAATCGGTTTCACCTTTGATAGTACCGTTATTGGTGATTTCTACACTGAGATGCATTTGGTTGGTGGTTGTTTAATCTTTACAGGCCTTATAGTCTGGTTCAGTAAAGATTATGATGGAAAGAAACTGATTGATGATTTTCCTATTAAAAATGCATTATTGATTGGTTTTTTCCAAGGTTTAGCTATTTTGCCGGGCGTCTCACGTTCTGGGTCTACAATTGCAATATCTAAGATAATGGGAATGGATCCTGTGAGAGCTGCTCGTTTCTCTTTTTTACTCTTTATCCCTGCGATTGCGGGTGCAACGATCCTCAAGATAGGAGATATCGATGAAACTGTGTCTGAAGTCGGTGCCTTGTCACTTATTTTAGGTTTCCTTACCTCTGTGATTACTAGTTATTTTTCAATTAACCTTCTTCTAGAATTAATAAAAAAACAACAATTTCACTACTTCACACCATATTGTCTGATTCTAGGTATTTTCTTGATATATAGTAGTTTATTCTAGTTTATCACTCTCAACAACAATATTGTAGTTACCAGAGTATAATATAGAACCAATACCATCAAGCCCAGAGCCTGAAATTTTGATAGTCCACGTTCCATAAATTACAGGCATTATTATGGTTCTATCCTTTACTTTATTGTCCCAAGTGACCATAGTGTAACCATCGCCATGTATAGTTCCTTCAGGGTCAGTTATTGTTAAATCATATGTTCCTGAAGGGCCATTACCGGGATCTGCACTTCCTCCAAGCTCATATTGGATGTTAAATATTGCCATAACAAATGTGGAATCCCACACATCTTCTATAACAAAACTGTGTGTATATTCTTTCCAAGAAAGGTTCTGTGCCGTTTCTTGGAAGCAACCAATTACATTACAATCTATCATATCTTCGATTGCATTGATATATTCCCCTTCATCCTGATTGGGGTCCGGTGCAAAATCACCTTCACCATCCCAAACTTGAAATATTTTATATGTTTTTTGTTCTTCTGGAACAATTCTATCGACTAATCCATTCATTGCAGGAATATCAATACAGCCCACCGTGAAGAACAATGCGGCAATCAAAAAGGTCCTTTTCACGAATTTGGATTTAGGGGGAGTAAATAAAATATTTTGCTGAAAAGACCTAAACACCCCTCTCTTTCAGCAGTTGTGTCTGATTTGAGACGAAAGTTAGCAGAATTGGCGATGTCTGAGGCTGCACAATATGGTGAAGCCAAGAGCAAGAGTGTAATGGGTAAGGCGATGGGAAAATATCCTGAGTTGCGTTCATCAGCTAAGGAGATAATGCAAATTATTGATGACGTAATCGATGAAGCAAATTCATTGAGTACTGAGGAACTGCAACCCTACCTTCCAGTAAAGAAGAAAAAAGTCGAAAAAGAAGTTATCAGAGAATTACCACCTCTTGATAACACAGATTCAGTAGTTCTACGTTTTGCACCAGGCCCTAGCGGCCCTTTACATTTAGGACATACAAGGGCCCTTGCTCTGAACAATTATTACAAGAGTCGTTATAATGGAAAATTAATACTGCGTTTAGAAGACACAAATCCCAATGCTATAGATCCAGATGCATATAGTATGATTGAATCTGATTTGGAATGGTTAGGTATAGATCCAGATGAAGTTGTAGTTCAATCAGATAGAATTCAGTTATATTATGATGAAATCCGCAAGATTATAGGAAAGGGCGGTGCATACGTTACTAATTCAGATGCTGAAGAATGGAGAGAGTTGAAGAAGCAAAGCAAAGCCCATCCTGACCGGGAACGCTCCTCAGAAGTCCAACTTTCAGATTTTGAAGCCTTGCTATCTGATGGTGAGGGGATTGTCGTGATTAAAACCGACTTAGATGATCCTAATCCTGCACTTAGGGACTTTGTAGCTTTTCGAGTAGTTGAATCCGAACATCCTAAGCAATCTACAAAATACCGCCTTTGGCCATTGTACAATTATGCTGTAGCAATTGATGATTATCACCTAGGAATAACGCATGTTTTGAGGGGTAAAGATCATCTTAATAATACTTTGAAGCAAAACTGGATTTACAAATATCTAGAGTGGGATAAACCAGATTATATTCATTATGGATTAGTATCTATACCCAATACTAATCTTAAAACTAGTAAAATAAGAGAATCAATTCAGAATAAGGAATTTAGTGGATGGGATGATTGTAGACTCGCGACTCTCAAAGGTTTAGCAAGGAGAGGATATAGACCTGAAACATTTTTGAAATACTGGGAAAATTCAGGTCTGAAAGAAGTAGATATTAAGTTTTCATGGCAAAATTTCAACGCCATGAACAAAGATTTTATTGATTCCGTCAGTCGAAGATTATTCTTTGTGGCCAATCCAGTAGAATTTATAATAGAAACAGATGAAGCATTGACTAAAGATGCGCCTTGGCACCCTGATAAACCCGAATGGGGTAAACGAGAAGAGGTAATTTCATCCGGCTCTAAAATTTATCTTCAAAAAGAAGATGTTAATTCATTCAACGAGGGCCAAGATATACGGTTGAAAAATTTGTGCAATGTAACTGTAAAAGGCAACAAGTTAATCTTTGCAGGGATGAAACCCCAAAAAGGCAATCAAATACTCCAGTGGTGTAGTTCTAATGCTTCTATAGAGTTAGTTTATCCCGATGGCAATTCAGCTGCAGGTATGGTTGAGGATAATATTTCTGAATTAGACGGTGAAACCGTTCAATTCGAAAGAGTAGGATTTGTGAGGTTAGAGGGAAAGAAAGCATTTTTCTTACACCGCTAATAGGATATTATGTCAGGAGGTCACCATCACAACCATTCCGTTGATGAAGATTCGGAAAGTAAAACCAAATTGGTCGTTGCTATAACCTTGGTAATGATGGTTTTCGAAGTAGGCTTTGGTTACATGTATAATTCAATGGCTCTTTTAGCAGATGGGTGGCATATGGGAACACATGCTGCAGCTCTTGGAATCACATTGTATGCTTATTACTATGCCAGAAACGAAGTTAAGGTCAAAGGTAAAAGAGACAAAGTAATGGCATTAGGCGGTTTTGCTTCAGCAATAGTATTAGCTATTGTAGCCTTATGGATTGGAATAGAATCTGCTGAGAGACTCGTATCACCTAAAGAAATCGAGTTTGAAGAGGCTATTATTGTTGCTTTTATTGGTTTGGTAGTAAATTTAGTTTGTGCAAATATTTTGGGAATTGAAAATCATCACCACCATCATCATGGACACGACCATGACCATGACCATGACCACGACCATGACCACGACCATGACCACGACCATTCTGAACCTAAAGAAATAGAAAAGGGGACTTGGGCGGCAGCTATTGAATCATACAAAAATGATTGGAGATTCATATCAGATAAATTTGATAATATAATGACGAATCCGGATGATATTGAGGATTTGAATAGAAGAGGAGCCTATCTTCATGTTTTAGCAGATGCATTAGTTTCCGTCCTAGTAATAATTGCTCTGGTTATTGGATTATTCAATGGTGAACTTGGCCAAAGATTAGATCCACTTATTGGTATCTTAGCAGGAATAGTCATAGCTCGCTGGGCTCTTGGTTTGCTGATAGGAAGTCGTAATCAGCTTTTGGAGTTGGATGATTGAAGAGATTACTGATTAAAATTATTATATGAGCAAAGAACAAAGAAAAAAGCCTAAGCTTTCAGTTCTCTTTAGTGTTGATAACTTCATTAAACCTTTCAAACAAACTTTCATGGATAATTTTGAATTACATTGGAATAAGATACCCTATACACCGCCCCCCACAAGTTTATTTGGCTACATTTCTTTCCCGTATAAATTATTATTAAAGAAAGTAAAAACTTTAATGTCTTTAACTAAATGCGATATAGTTTTCGTTGAATTTGCAGATGAGACACTTGCTTTATCGTCAAAATGGAAAGGCAAAAAGAAATTAGTTACTAGATTACATAGATATGAATTATTCAATCTTCCTAAAGCTAATTGGAATTCAGTAGATATGGTGATTGTTGTTAACGATTGGATGGCTAAGAATTTAGAGGAAAAATTACCACAGATGCGCGGCAAGATAGTTACAATTCATAATTTTATTGATTTTGAATATTGGAAACCTCGAGAAAATACGGCCAAATCAAATCAGATTTCAATCGTAGGTAACATAGCACCTAGGAAGGGACATGACAAGGCTATAGTAGCATTTTCTAAAATTTTAAGAGTGAAAAGTGGGTTAACTCTCAACATTATTGGTAGAAGCAAAGATGCTAAGTATTACAAAGAATTAGAGAAAATTGTAAAGGATCTGAAAATTCAAAATAATGTGAAATTTAGAGGTTTTTCAACAGATTTACGAAGAGATTTACAAGAGTCAGATATTATTTTATCATTTTCACAACATGAGTCTACACATCTAACTCTTTTTGAGGGACTGGCGTGTGGCGCTTGGCCTTTAAGTATAAATTGGTCAGGAGTTGAAGAATTTCTTCCTTTAGAGAATATATTTAGTGACGATTCTAACTTTTTAGAAAAGGTTCAATCTTTTTATTCTCTTGACGATAATGAACGAACTGAGCAAGTTAAAAGTTTATCAAAGAAAACTTTGGTGAAATTTTCGGAACCGGACCCTAGAGAGCAGCTATCAAACTTATTATTAGATGTTTATTCTAAATAATCTTGTAACCTAGTCTCTCCACAACTTTCAGATCAATGTGTTTTCTGACCTCGGCCAGCATTTCATCATTGAAATGGGACAGGTATTTTTTTTCGGTATAATACTTATAATCAAAATCTACGTCTTCTGTGGCATTTTCCTTATCATTTTTCTCTCCACCTCTTTTCATCCGTTTTTCAGGAAGGTAAAAATCTTCTTTCATCTGCGCGTTAAAAAAATTGGCTAGTCTCCCGATTTCAAATTGTGGATTTTCCAACAAATCTTCAAATTTGGTAGTTGTGCATTTTGAATTATCATCATTTAGTCCGCCCCAGCTTCGATGTAACAAATTCCACTTTTCTAGATATTCTCTAATCTCCCCTAGCTGAATCCCTCTCCTTCGGGCAGCAAATTTTCGTCCCTCGTTAACTAGACCACTCAGTGAACGCACTTTATCCTGTCTGTTGTTGTATTTTGAATAACTCATAAGCCAGGCATAGGGATCCTTTAGACAAATGACATAATGTATTCTTTCTGCCTCATATTCTTTTTTTATTCGCCCAATATCTCTGGCAGAAGCATACTCCCCCTCCTCTGTATCCCAGTTTATCTTTTCTTTGTGAGGCCCATGTTTCCACCCCAGAATGTTTGTCAGGACAACAGTGTCCTCCAGATTGTTCTCAAGCAATATTTTCACGAAATTAGTACAACTTCTTTGAATTCCATATTGCTTAACGTAGGTAGTCATTATTGTTTTAATCGAGTTTTGGTTATTATAAAGGGTTATTCCCTCGCACGATGTGAATCCGAATCTCTTCGTAGCTGGAGTTCCCAAGGCAGGAACGACGTCTCTTTTCCATTATTTGGCTTTACATCCCGATGTTTTCCCTTCTAGCCGTAAAGAGCCTGGCTATTTCCATCCATTCAAAAGTAAGGAAATGAAGAGTGGTCTTGAGACTTACAAGAAATTCTTTGCTGGGTTTTCTGGTCAGAAATATGCAATGGAAGCTACACCAGGATATTTTTATGGAGGTAAAGAAAGCGCAGGAGCGATTAACAGCTATTCGCCAGATTCCAAAATAATAATTGTATTACGCAATCCAGTCCAGAGATTATTTTCATTTTACAAATATAAGAAGAGTCTAGGGCACATAAGTAGTGAACTGAATTTTGAGAGCTATATTGAAGAATGTAAGAAGATAACTGGTCCTATTGAAAAAGAAACTTATGATTTCTGGGCGATGATTGGTGGAAAATATGCAAATCTTCTGTCCGAGTGGTATGATGTGTTTGGAGAACGTTTGAGGGTTTGTTTCTTTGATGACATGGTTGCGGATGGGCCAAGATTCATTGAGGAAATATGCAAATGGTTGGATTTAGACAAGAGCAAAATTGACGATAGTCAAACAAAAGTACAGAATAAATCTATGATATATCGAAGTAAAGGCCTTCAACGAGTAGCTACCTCTTTTGATCGTATGTTTTCAGGTGTTTGGCATTACCTTCCATGGTTCAAGTCGCTATTAAGTGGAATATACAATTTCCTTAATGCTAAGCCGAATACAGAGACAATATCCGATTCATTGAAGATAGAATTAACTCAATATTATCAGGATGATATCCAAAAAACTCAAGAAATTCTTAAGGAAAGGCAAATAGAGAACTTGCCAGAATGGTTAATTAATTAATGACCAATTACGACGTATTCAATGGAGACACTGATGGGATTTTTGCGTGGCATCAATTGCGTTTAGCACACCCTAGAGATGCAAAGATAGTAACTGGAGTAAAGCGAGATGTGAATCTTGCTCGCAGAGTTAATGCAGAAGAAGGTGATTTAGTTACGATTATGGACGTTTCACATGCTAAGAATAGGAAGGATGTCAAGAGGCTCCTTGAATCTGGTGCAATTATAGAATATTTTGATCATCATGATCCAAATGAGTTGATAGAACATCCTAACATAACCTATCATATCAATA
>CAZOEZ010000002.1:0-62383 GCA_964578995.1 uncultured archaeon | reverse complement strand
CGATAGAGCCTGTCAACTCACATTCTAAGCATTTTACAACGCCTTGAAAACTGAACCCTCGTTTAGAAGATGTTCTACTTTTCAAAACTTGGTGCGGACACTCAACCTCACAAACACCACAATATATCCAGATTTCTTCCATTAGTGCTTAAAATGCCTCATACCTGTGAAAACCATAGCAATATTATGCTCATTGGCGGCATCAATAACTTCTTGATCTCTAACAGAGCCTCCAGGTTGAACAACTGCAGTAATTCCCTCTTTAGCCGCTTCATCTATCCCATCCCTAAATGGAAAAAAAGCATCTGAGGCCATCACACTATCTTTAGGATTTGGGATTGATTTAAAAGTTGCAATTTTAACAGAATCTATTCTTGACATTTGACCTGCGCCAATTCCGACTGTCCTCTTTTGTTTCGCAAAGACAATTGCATTACTCTTAACATGTTTAACTATTTTCCAACCAAATTGAAGACCTTCTAATTCTTCGTCTGAAGGTTTACGTTTAGTTACTAATTCGCAATTTGAAATATCAATCATTGCCTCATCTGTCTCTTGAAGAAGCCAACCTTTGTCCAATGAACGAAGGGTTGGGTTGCGTTCATAATCTTCTAAACTACCAGTCTCAAGTACCCTTAGATTTCCTTTTTTGGACAAACATTCTAGAGCTCCTTTAGTGTATGAAGGAGCAATAACGCCTTCCTTGAAAGATGATGTTATCTTTTCAGCTAATTTCCGACATACTTCTTGATTAAAAGAAATAATACCTCCAAATGAACTTTGAGGATCTGTATTGATTGCTAAGTCATAAGCTTGTTCTAAGCTTTCTGCACTAGCTGCACCACAAGGATTATTGTGTTTTACAACAATTGCTGTTGGTTCACTAAACTCAGTAACAATTGACAATGCTGCATCAAAGTCGAGAAGATTGTTGTAACTAAGTTGCTTACCTTGTAACTGTGCTGCATTCGAAATAGACGGCCCAAATGACAAATTATCAGAATAGAAAATAGCAGCCTGATGTGGATTTTCTCCATATCGTAAAGGCGGGCTGCCAATACCTGAAATATGTAAAGAGGTGGGCAATCCTTCTTCTCCAAATCTAGAACTTAGTTCTTTTTGAATTGTAGTATCGTATTCAGCTGTGTGTCTGAAAGCCTTCAAAGCCAAATCTTGTCTTTGTAATAAAGTTAGTCCACCTGCTTTAATCTCATCAATAATCCAATCATAGTCAGCTGGGTCTGAAACCACTGCCACTCTTGCATGATTTTTAGAAGCAGCTCTTAGCAAACTAGGGCCGCCGATGTCTATTTCCTCAATCAATGATTCTGAATCAACACCTTTAGAAACTGCTTCTCTAAAAGGATACAAATTACATATGACCATGTCAAAAAAATCAATATTATGTTTTTCGGCATCTTCGGAATCTGAATCTCTAGCCAAAATCCCTCCAAAAATTAAAGGATGAAGTGTCTTCACACGGCCACCCATCATCTCTGGGAAATTCGTCACTTTTTCAACCGGTATTACATCAATTCCTTTTTCAGAAATTGTTTGATATGTGCCTCCTGTTGAAACTACTTCAATTTCTAAACTATCTAATGCTCTTGCAAAATCAACTATTTTTTCTTTATCGCTAACGCTAATAAGAACTCGGAACACTGGTCTCCGCTCTTCATTATATTGGTCAGCAGCCATATTAATTATGAAAATTATGTACTGTCTGGAAGCTTCTTTAGAAAATCTCCAGATATCTCTTTCGAAAGATAAACTGTGGTGCCTGCCTTCATAATTTCAATCCCCTTTTCCTCAGCTGTTTTTACATCAACCAATAAAACAATTGGTTTTCCAATTATGTGACGACCGGCCTCAAGTGCATTAAGTCTTGTACTTGAAAGATGGACCATATTACGATCACCAGGGTACAAACCATGCTCAAGATATTCGTCTGCATCTTCTTTGGAACAGGCAAAATAAAGGTGTTCGGGGTTTTTATCAGTAGGCAAATCAAGTTCTAAATCCAGTGTGTGAGCATAAGTTGCTCTAAGCTTACCATTTTCTAATTGATAGCGCCCCTTGGGATCTGTTTCAACGACTGCTTGTAAATGACGTGTCTCCAGATAATGAAAATGTCGCCTTTGGGTCTTTATTGCTTCTACAAATTCAGACGCTTCAAGCCATCCTTGTTTATCCATCTCAAGATCAAATCGATCTGGAAAGTGGCGCAATACTCCGGCCATAATTCTTCCAAACTGATCTAAATGTCTCGGGGACATTACTAAAACTCCATCCTCACCACTAAGAGGACATTTTTCACCTCTAAAAAAACCATGTCCGTACTTAACCTCTTCTTTTAACGGAACTGTTGGATTTCTACGCATGTATAACCAATGCAGAGGTCGGTATAATATTAGTTCTTATTCGATATTAAATGTGGTTTGTCCTGATTCAATTTCTAATTTTTTACTTGATTTGTGAAGAGATAATTCTTCACTAGTAGGCAAATCAATTTCAATTCTTCCTGCTGAAAATAAATCTTGCATTCTTTGTTCCTTACCCTTACTGCTCCAAAGTGCCACTTCATCTCTACTTCCTTCTGTTACAAAAATAAATACTTCACCTGGTCTATTCCGACCCGTTCTTCCTCTTCTCTGAATAAGCCTTATAGCTGAGGAAACTGGTTCATAAAATATAACTACATCTGTTGAAGGAATGTCTAAACCTTCTTCACCCACTGAAGTAGCCACTAGAATATTGAATTCACCATCTCGAAAACGGTTTAATATTTCTTTTTGTTGTTTCTGAGTCATGCCTTTGTCTCCTTCACGTGATCCTTGACCAACAAATCTAACAGGTTTAGCATTTGGGATTTTTTCTAGAGCATCCACAATTATAGATGCTGTATGCCGTATCTCTGCAAAAACAATAAAACGAGAAGAACCTGTCTGAATTTGAATATCTATAAGCTCGAATAGACGGTCTAATTTTGGACTTTCTTTTTCATTTGATTTCGCAACCTGCAAAGCCACTTTCCAATCTGAATTTGATGAAAGCCATTTATTAGCACGGTTACCTTTTTTCTTTGTTTTAGCATCTTTTTCTATTCTTTTAACATAATCAATGAATTGAATCAAACCTTGGGTTTCAACTGTTAATATTGCATGGGCTACCTTCATAGCCATAGCTTGTGTAGTCATCAGATTGAAGATTTGTGGAGGAGTTTGTGGCTTTGTCTGCATATATTTTACTTGTAGAAGTTTACCAGCTTTCAGAAGCATTGTCGTAGAAATTTTTCGAGGGCGTTCAAGAAAACCCTGCTTGTACAGTTTGCCACACAAATAATCTTGAAGATTTCTTAATTGATTTGCAACATGTTTCACTGAATCTGGCATTCCTACTTTCACCCATCGCGTTTTGATAGGTTGGATGTAAGCGACCACATCAGGATCAGTATCATCTCTATTTTCTACAGCCGATATTCCCAGACCTCGACAGAGCTTTATAATTTCAGATTTGGAACTTCCTGGTGATGCCGTCATTCCTATAGCCAAATGATTCTTAGCTACTGAAAAATAATGATTGCCTATCGCCACATATGCATAATTCCCAACCGCCCTATGCGCTTCATCAAAAACAACCAATGAAAAGTTTTCTAAACTTATACGGTCGTTTTCAATATCTTTGGAAACTACTTGTGGAGTAGAAACAATGATTTGTGTAGATTTCCAGAGTGGTTTACGTTCTTCTGGTGATATTGCTCCCGTGAATAAAGTCACATCTGTATCAAGATACTGCTTGAAGAAATCTGAATGTTGTTGAGCAAGGGGCTTAGTGGGTGCCATCAATAGAATTTGACCTCTAGTTATTCTTTCCAAAATAATTCTGAGAGCAATGACTGTCTTACCCATTCCCGTAGGTAAAATAACAAGTGTTGATTGATCTAAACATGCCTTGGAAATATTAGATTGATACTGTCTATCCTCTAATGATTCGCTCTTCAAGAATTTGTGACTAAATGTTTTCATTTTTGGGGTCCAATCCACCCCTTACGGTAAAAGTAGAAAAGCATAATCCCTGTAAATCCAATCATAACTGAAACAATCTGTGTAAAATCGAAATCCGAACCAATATTCATACCTGCAATGCCTGCAATAAGCGAAAGAGGAAGCATAATGGAACCAATAACTGTTAAAGTGGTCATTACTTCACTTAAACGAGAATTTGATTCGCTAAGTCTTACTGAAACTTGAGAAAGATAAGTGTCTCTTGTTGAAGCCGCCCCTGAAGAATAATTCTCAACTTGAATTACTAATCCCTTAATCACATCAGCTAAATCACGGAAATAAAGATAATTTTCTTCAGAAATAAATTCTTCATCAGGCCTCATTAACCTGCCTACTATATTCTGAAGTGGAATGATAGACTTTTGAATTTCTCTAAGGTCTTGCTTAATTTGGTGTAAAGATTCAAGTAAATTAGAATAACGAGTGTGAGGGTCAAAAACACGATCCTCAAGATTGTCTAATTTATCGCTATAATTAGACAGAATATCCATCCAGTCATCTGCCACTGAATCCAATAATTCATAAAGTAAGAATTCGGGACCTCTTTCCAGCCTCTTTTGACGCCTTATAGATCTGTATCTATCTCTAAATCGCTCCACGGCAGGAATTACTGTATTTCTAACTGTTACCAACAAATTATCAGTTAAGAAAACAAGAAGATATTCGGTATCGAGTTCAGAATCCGCATCTCGTGCTTTCAAAACGACGAAGCGATGAGACTCATAGTGTTCAGCTCTATCGACCGGATCTGCAAAACAGTCTTCAACAGCTAGAGGGTGGAAATTCAGGTCTTCGAGCATAAACTTCTTTTCGGCCTCACCAGGATTTAGTATGTCTAACCAACCACTTTTGATATTTGGTAAAGCTGTAGCTAAATCTTCTGTTTGAAGCGTTTTTTCACCAGCTTTCCCGGTAGAGGCTGTTAATAATCTAATAGTCGACACAAAAATTCGATTTAGGGCTTACTTAAACTATCTTCGGTTTCTAACCATTATCTAAAAGATTATTTTTTACTTGACTTTTTACGCAAAGATTCTATCAATTTACTAGCTGTTCCTTGACGGCCTCCAGACAATTCTGAATATGTATTTATGCCCACTAACTTACAAGCAGCTTCTTCTTCGAGATCTGCTTTCTTAACCAAATTTTTAATGAAATTTAATTGCTTAGGACTTGGCGGCCTAGGTACGCTATCTGTCTTATTCTTAAGTTGGCCAATAAGATCACTTGCTGTCCCAGATTTTCCACCTGTAAGATCACTAAAATTTGACGCACCAACTAACGCACATGCTGAAGATTCATCCATTTCTAATGATTCGGCCAAACTTTGAACGTAAGATATTTGTTTTGCTGAAGCTGGAAGGGCAATATCTTCTGTAGCTTTCTTAAGTTTATCAATGACTTCGCCTATTCTTTCACCGTCCATTTTATGTGGCTCTTCATCACCTATAATATTTTCTAATTCAGATTTGGAAACTAACTCGACCAAGCGCATATAATAGTCTAATTGGCGCTTAGTAGGTGTCTCTTTCTTCTTGGATATTGCAGCTTCATGAAGCCGTCTAAATGAATTAACAAAACCGTCCCATACTGAAGCTCCATCCTGTTGACCTGTTTCTATTTGGTCTAAATCTGATTCCATTTTAGAAGTAAATGATGAAGAAAATAAACTAATTTTTTCTTCTTGGGAATTGTAAAACGGTACTACTTCATCACAAAGTAGCACTCCTTGTTCCGTTGGCTTAAGACGTCCTTTCATATCACTACAATACTTACGATCCAATAATTTCTTAATAGTTGCAGCATATGTAGAAGGACGACCAATGCCCTCTGATTTCATCAGTGCAACCAAACCATGTTGTGTGTAGCGGGCAGGAGGTTTTGTTTTATCCTCAATTAATTTTGGATTATCTCCTTTATTATCTAATTTAATTTTGCTACCTTCTATAATTTCAGGAGAAGGTGGTGAAGAAGCAGGAGACCTATCAATTGCTTCAAATGCAGATTCCCAACCCGGTTTTACCCTCCACTTAGTATCTCCATCTAATAATTTCTCAAATGTCTCAAGTTGCGCCTGAATTTTCATACTAGCCCATTCTGAATTACACATTTGACTAGCTATAAATCTTGACCAAATTAAACGATACAAACGCACCTGAGATTCATCTAATCCATTTGGTAATTCCGATAAAGGATTAGTTGGTCTAATTGCTTCGTGTGCATCCTGAACACCCGATTTTGGTTTTCCTCCAAGTGAACCTTTCCCTACAAACTCAGAACCCCATTTAGAAGTGATAAAATCCCTTGCCCTATCGCGAGAAGATGCACTAGTACGTGTGGAATCCGTTCGCATGTATGTTATGTGTCCAGCCTCATAAAGTCCTTGAGCGACACGCATAGTATTACTTGGTCGCCAATTATATTTGCTTCCAGAAACCTGAAGTAATGTATCTGTGGTAAAAGGTGGTTTAGGACGTCTTTTGTAATCATTTAAAGACACTTTCTTAGCAGTTACTTGAGACTCTAAATTCAAATATTCATAAGCCTTATTAGCCAAATTCGAATCATTTGTACGATGAATGTCAATTTTTCCTTTTTCATCTTTCCAGACTAATGGATCATCCTTCTCATGAAATCGAACTCTAAAGTCTATCCCAGAAGCAATGGCTTGAACTGCCCAATAAGGTGTTGGAATAAATTTCTGAATTTCTTTTTCGCGCTTAACTACAAAACCAAGAGTTGGGGTCTGAACACGACCCATAGAACTTAAGCTCCAGGATCTAGCAAAGCGTGAAGTTCGATAACCAATCAAACGATCCATAAATCTACGAACCTTAGCCGCATCAACAAGATTCATGTCTACCGTCCCTGCTGCTTGTAGAGCCTGTTTTATCGCTGTTTCAGTTATTTCATTGAAAGTAATCCTTTGAATATCACCAAATTCAGAAAGCAACTCAACCAGTCTCCAGGCTATGAATTCTCCTTCCCTATCTGGATCTGTAGCGATAAGAACTCTATCTACCTTCTTACGGCGGCTATCTGAAATAATCCGTTTGACCGTCTTTTCCGCTCTTTCGGTCCAATCCCAAGGGGGATTAGGTAGACTATTATCGGTATGGCTCCACAATGCTTTACTGCCATCCTTTCCCTTTGTAGGTAAGTCCTGAACATGACCAACTGAAGCTCTTACCAATATATTCTTACCTAAATATTTCTGAATTGTTTTGGCTTTTGCACCAGACTCAACTACTACCAAATCCATTGACTGCCTGCTTGAAAGGTAGAATAAATATCTTTTTCTGGAAGCCGAATATTACGGGGGACTATAGTCCCCCGGATTTAGAAGCTTGAAAAATGTAAACTTTAGAAACGTTTCCGAATTAAATCTCAAACATTAAAAACTGAGCGATTGTACAAACAAAAATGGTTCTGCAAAAAATGAAGGGAAAGAATACGCGAATCGCATTAGTTGGTGCTTCAAATGATTCTTCTAAATTTGGAAACCGAATATATCTAGACCTCAGAAAAAAAGGATACAATGTTTTTCCTATAAATCCTAGAGAAAGCAAAATTGAAGGAGACAAAGCGTATGCCTCCATTGATGTAATGGATAACTTACCAGACATAGTCAATTTTGTTGTGCCTCCTAAAATAGCAATTAAGATAGCACAAAAAGCTATAGATTTAGGAATAACACATCTCTGGTTCCAGCCAGGGTCAGAAAGTGATGAATTAGAACAATTATTGAGAGAAAGCCACGGCATAAAATATCTGATGAATTCCTGTATAATGGTAGAAACAAAATAACTAAGAAACTAAATCTCGAATTTTGGAAAGGGCATCTGATAGTTTATCCTTCGAACAAGCTCCTTGCGCATATGAATCCTTGCCGCCACCACTTCCTCCAACTGAAGACAATGCCTCACTAAGAATTTTACCACAATCTAAATTGACAGAAGTAGATTTGGCTAAAACTACTGTGCCCTTGTCTCCACTTGCACAACTCATTGCTACTAAACTACCCTCTTCCGAAGTAAGTTCTCGTACCAGTTTCTGAACTTCTGCAAAATCAGCATTACCCATATCTTTTGAATAAAATTTGATACTTCCTATATTTTCAGCCTTGAAATCAGAAGATTTAAACGATGCTAATTCCTTCTCTAATGATGAGACACGTGTTCGCAGTTCTTTCCATTCTTTAACAAATTTATGTGCTGCGTCAGGTGCTTGATCAACAGGAACTCCTAATTCTTCAGCAGTCTTTTCCAATAGGGCTCTTTCCTTCTGTGCTGCCTTAATCGCATCCGGTCCGGCTGAGAATTCTATGCGTTCCACACCATCCTGTATCCGCTCTGTCCTCAAAACCTTGACGGCCTCCACTTTAGAGGTTGAAGAGACGTGTGTACCTGCACAAGCTTGGGCGTCTATATTTGGGATTTCTACCACTCTAACTTCCTTGTATTTTGGAGCCCCTCCTTGATACAAAGTATTGCCATATTTTCTATCTGCATCTTCACGACTATGAAATTTAGTAGTTAGAGAATGATCTTCTAGAATTAACTCGTTTACTCTAGATTCAATAACTTCGACTAAATCACGATTTAATCTTCGATGATGAGTGATATCTAATCTAGCTCTATCTGTAGATTTTGAAGCTCCGGCCTGCCAAACGTGTGAACCCAAGATTTCCCTAGCTGCAGCTCCAATCAAGTGTGTTGCTGTGTGATGTCTGCTCAAACTTGAACGGCGATTATCATCAACGGTTCCTGAAATTTCGGTTCCAACAGGAGGTGCATCGTCCTCAATATGGTGAACTACAACATCCCCTATCTTCTGAACATCTATAATCTTACTTTTTTGATTACTCCAACTAACAATTCCAGTATCGCCGAGTTGCCCTCCTCCTTCGGGGTAAAATAATGTGTTTTCTAAGGCTATCCTTTTTTTCTCAGAAAAAACTACTTTAGAGGTGAAAGAACGTTTTTCCATATCTCCATAAAAATCTAATTTTGTTGGTTGAACATTAATTGAAGCTACTTGTTTCTTTTTGTTCTTTGTTTCGCCTTGGTGCCTGTCCGCAACCATTGCTAAGAAACCATCTGGAACTTCAATTGAATGGCCTTGTTCGCTCGCGAAATCACTTACTACAGAAGGTGGTAAGCCTTGTGAATCATATAGTTCCAATAATTTGTTCTGATTGATACCTCCAGATTCAATAGCTCTCTGAACTGCGCGGCGACCTCGTTCCAATGTCTGGGTAAAACGTTCAATTTCTAAATTGACCATATCCAGTATATGTGATTTATTAGAAGTAAGTTCAGGATATGTTTTTGAAAAATGATCTATATGGTGCTCTACCATTTCAGGCAGTGCATTTGGCACTCTTATATCTTTCAATAGAAGAACTGTACGTCTCAAAACCATTCGTGCCAAATAACCTGCCTTCACATTACTAGGAACAATACCATCGCCAAACATGAAGGCCAAGGCTCTGGAGTGATCAACAATTGCAAATAATTTCTCCAAAGGTTCAATTGTTGAAGTAAATTCTGAAAGTGATAATTTATGACCTGAAGCGTTTAAGCGATCAAGAACCATCTGCCTTAATTCTGTTAAATCCGACCCGTAATCAACAGACAAAACACCACACAACTTTGCATTCTCTGAAATAAGGGAGCCTGAAGTCTGTAATAGTTCTTCTAAATTTGCTCTTTGAGTAAGATGTGAGACTGCTTCAGGAAATACAGCTTCATAGATTGTAGGAGTACCTTGTGAAGCCCAAACTAATCTTTCAAGGCCATAGCCAGTGTCAACTATCGATCTAGGCATTCTTCGAAATTTTAAGCCTTTTAGCTCTATATCACCATCAGAATCTTCTTCAAGGTCCATGAAAACCAAAGTTGCTAGTTCAAGGCCTCCTGCTAGAACTTCAAGAGCTTCACCACCGTTTCCCCCACCAACCCATGGATTTTCCTTGTAAGTTATTTTTGCACCATCTAAACCTAGACTTGTATACAATTCGTGACAGAGGTCAACCGTACGATTTTGCCAATAAATCTTCTTCTTTTCTGTATTGAAAGCATGGTGTGCCATCATTTCAAATGTTGTTAAATGCCGACCACTGCGACCCACTGATTCTAAATCATTCAGACGAATACAAGGCTGTGATATTGCCAAAGGATTTGCTGGTGGCTTAGAAGCACCACTAGTCACATGAGGCTGGAATACTGCAATTGATGCTATTGAAAGATAAATGTCATTACGCCAGCGAGCCACAACGGGAGCTCTCTCAACTCTTGTATGATTATGCTTATCAAAAAAAGCTAAAAATGCTTCACGGGCCTCATCCAAATTCATGGGTTTCGAAAAAAGTGGTTTCCCAATGAATGAATATTCTACACAAGGTGCGTCACCACAAAGCTCACGCTCAACAGTAGACCAGAAGAAACTATTACATTTAGAACACTTCTGCCTAGTGAAACCTGAATCGTGGAAGAATGGTAGCGATAGACCTTCACTCACAAAATGGTAGAGAGTGGTAGGTTAAAAACTGAGGAGGGGCATAAGCATTAATCACGGTTTTACGAATAGGGAGATGTTATGGCTTCAAAGGATAATCATAAACCATATGTTTCAGCCAAAAGAATTCTACCTGAAATAACTGTACAGGGAATAATCCTAGCCATTGTTTTAGGATTTTTGCTGACGGCTGCAAATGTGTATCTTGGACTGTATGTTGGAATGACCGTAAGTGCCTCAATACCTGCGGCTGTAATTTCTATGGCTGTGCTAAGAAGTTTAGTTAAAGTAAATCTATCAAAGGGTACCAATATTCTAGAAAATAATTGGGTTCAGACTGCCGTATCATCTGGTGAATCATTAGCTGCAGGCGTCATTTTCACTTTACCGGCATTATTAGTCATGAACCAGACTAGTAATGGTGAAGTGGGATGGTCTGAATTTCCATACTTTAAAACACTAATGATTGCATTAGTTGGAGGAACAATTGGAGTATTGTTCTCAATTAGTTTAAGAAGGATATTTATTGTAAAAGAAAAATTACCGTATCCGGAGGGAGTAGCTTGTGCAGAAGTTCTGGTTGCAGGGGAAAAGGGCGGATCTCAAGTTATGCCTATTTTTGTAGGTATTGCTTTCGGTGCTATATACAAAATATGTTCTTCACTTATGGTTACTGTAGATAACTCTGTAAAACAAGTTAGTATTGGACTTTGGGAACATGGATGGCAAGGATTTTACACATTGGGTGGTAAACTAAACGAGTCTGTAGCTTATGCAAAGTCTAAAACTACATTCTATTTAGGAGCTGAATTCTCACCAGCCCTCCTCGGAGTTGGGTATATCGTAGGGCCTGCTATTGCGAGCTTTGTATTTTTTGGAGGATTATTAGGTGCGATAGTAATAATGCCAATTGCTAGCACACTTTTGAGCCCCACGGATGAATTCCTAGGTGCGATAATAAATGGAGATGTACTCACTTATGGTGATTATGCCAATCACATAAATGGTAGAAGAAGAATGGTTGGAGTTGGTACAATGTTAGTGGGGGGGCTCTATACCTTAGTTATAATGAGAGAGGCACTTTTCAAGGGCATAACTGAAATGATTGATGCTACAAAATCAAATGTTTCAGATGATAAGAGTATCCGTACCGATGAAGATTTGCCTGCTCGTTCCATAGCCATAACTAGTGCTGCAATGGCAATTCCAATGTTTTTCATGGTATGGATTGTTTCAGGCTTGTTGCTTCCAGCTATTCTTTCCTTACTAATCATATTCACTGCTGGCTTTCTCTTTGCTGCTGTTGCAGGATATATGGCCGGTATTGTTGGTAGTAGTAACAATCCACTTTCAGGGGTTACAATTATCGTAGTAATTCTAACTGCTACAGTATTCGCTCTGGTTAATAGTTTAATTTATGATGGTGAGAATACTGCTGAATTACAAGTTGCTGTAATTGGCGTAGCTGCATTTGTTGCATGTGCGGGCGCTATATCTGGAGACAACTTACAAGATTTGAAAACTGGCTATATTCTAGGAGCAACTCCTTGGAGGCAGCAAATTGGTCAAGTTGTTGGTGTTGCTGCAGGGGCCGTTGCAATCCCTCTTGTTTTAAATTTATTATCCGATCAGATAATAAATGGAGACTTAGAAGCGCCTCAAGCTTTCCTAATGGCTAGTATAACAAATGGAATCTTAGGAGGAGGAATGGATTGGTCTATGGTTTTCATGGGGTCTGGAATTGCCTTTTGTCTAATAGCACTTAGGCACACCGAAAAATATGTCAACATCCTAATTTGTGCATATGTTCTTTTCTTTATTGGGGGATTTTTAGAAGGTGCAATTGCTGCATTCCTATTCTCAGGAAGCTTGCTTGTAGCTGCAACGCAATGGTGGATTAACGAAAGAGGGGGGCTAAATATCTCTATAATGGCTGTAGCTGTAGGGATGTATCTAAGCTTAAAAATGACTATTCCTATTTTTATCGGAGGTATGATTAAAATGTATATCGATAAAAGATTTGATGTACCACTAAAGAAATCTAGACCTGAACTATTCAAGAAAGGACAGGATGAAAAATTAGCCAATGAAAAAGAAAAGTTGCATGGACCTGGAATATTATTCGCATCCGGTCTAATTGCTGGCGAAGCAATTATGGGAATCGGATTAGCTGGAATGGCAGTATCGGGACTTTATTTGGGTATTACTGAGCACCCATCAATCTGGCTTGGAATGGGGGCATTTGCCTGTGGGGCTGCAATAATGGCAACTTTTAGTATGCGCCAAATGAATAATGACAACTTTGGTAAAATAGAAGAATGGGATTTTGATGAAGATATACAAGATGCTGAAATGGTAGACGAAGCGCCAAAAAAGAAGAACACTACAAAGAAAAAGGCAAAAAAATAAGTTTAGACTAGAGCGGGTGTGGTCTAGTCTGGCATGACTGTGGCTTCCCAAGCCACCAACCCGGGTTCAAATCCCGGCACCCGCACCAATTTAATCTAAGCAGTGTAGACCCTCTCCTTGGCTGACAGAAACTTTGTGATAATTGGACATCGGGCGCATACTGCTGCGGATTGGAAATTGGATGATCTTTGCGGAGGTGCTGGCAGGCTGGATGTTCTAGTTAGATGTGTTACTACTGCTCTTTGGAAATCACATGGCATAAGACATGATACGAATGTTTGGTTAATTCTAAATGGGCCTCCAAATGCTCCCGTAACTGTTCATTTAAGTGGGGAAAAAATTAGATATCTAAACCCTGATGAAAGATCAACTGCAGCTCTTATTAGAAATGGACTTATCAAATATAAAAATGAAAATGGGTTGGTCGAAACAAGTCCGGGAATCACTATGGAACGGATTGGATTAGAACAAGTTTTGAAAAAATTACCCAATCCTGTTTTGCTCAGTGAAAATGGAAACGATGAGATAGAAAATGCAAACACTTTCATTCTCGGAGATGATAAAGACCCGACTGATGAAGAAATGCAAATTTTAGCTGATTTACCTAGGATTAATTTGGGAAAAGATAGTTTACTAAGTTCAGCCTGTATAACTTTAATACACCACCTTCTAGATAATTAAATATGAAAGATTATAGTCTATGGATGAGATGGCAGTCTATACATCGAACAGCTAATCCACTTCCTGATGCACACTTAGATCCCGTGAGTAAATGGATGCTCATTACGCGATCCTATGTATTTGAAATGAACATTTATGCAGGTATAGTAGGGATACTACTAGCATTACAATTTATAACTGAAGATAGAACTCCAATTTATTACGATGGTGCGATAGTTATCATCGGTCTGATATTAGCCCATGCTGCAAACAATATGATGAATGATTTTTTTGACACTTTGCATGGAGTAGATACTAAAGGCTATCCAAGAACGGAATACGGACCACATGCACTAATCGATAATTTAATATCTACAAAAGGATTGATTCTAGCTATTTTCTTATGTAATTTAGTAGACTTAATCATTGCAATTTATTTTTATCAGAAAGTTGGTTTGGAAATCTTGTATTTTGTCTTCGCCGGATTGACCATTTCCATATTCTATGTTGCTAAACCAATAAGACTGAAGAATCTTGGCTTGGGTGAAATTGCAATTGGAATAGTTTTTGGACCATTGATGGTTGGAGGAACCTTTATGGCCCTAACTGGTGAAGTTTTTGGATCTGCAGCTTTGAATAACGCGCTCCTAGTTTCAATACCTTTTGGACTAACTTCTATGACTGTTGTAATGGGAAAACACATGGACAAATATGAAGCAGATAGAGCCAAACCTGTAAACACTTTACCAGTTATAATTGGAATGAAGTGGGCTGCAAAGGTATGTCAATTTGCAATAATTTGCTTCTTCCTCTTTAGTTTTCTGAGTGTTATTGAAGGACATTATTCAATGGCAATTGTGATATTTGCTGTACCTAGGGCTGTATATGTAATCCAAAAGCTCAATGATCCAATCCCAGACACGCAAAAAGAAGCGTTTGATATTGCGTTTGAGGTTTTACCGGAACACCTAAAAGAAAAAGTTGTTGAACATGAGATGGAGGATATTTTTCCTGTTTGGCCTCTATGGTACGTCGCTTGGGCCTTCCATTTCGTGAAAATTGCGGGAGCTATGTTTGTACTTGGTCTGATAATAGATACTTTGATTGTTCTAAATTTAATACCTCTCTAATATTTATCTAAGTCCCCAGTGCATCTGTTATGGAAGCAATAATTTTGGTTGGAGGTCTTGGAACCAGACTTAGACCATTAACACACACTATACCAAAACCACTGCTTCCCTTGGCTAATGTACCTATGGTGGAGAGAATGGTGAAAAATCTGCCTGAAATATTTGATACTGCCATTCTAGCAGTTAACTATGGCTTAAATGAAATGGAAGAATATTTTGATGGAATAAATATAGGGAAGAAAATAATAATAGTGCCTGAAGAGAAACCTCTAGGAACTGGAGGTGCAATGAGAAATTGTTTTGACCACATTACTGGAACTACTGCTGTTTTCAATGGAGATGTAGTAAGTTCAATAAATTTAGAAAATATGTTGGAACAACATGTCAAAACTGAGGCAAAAGGAACACTAGCTTTGTGGGAAGTGGATGATCCAAGTCGATTTGGAGTTGTTGAATTAAAAAATGGACAGATAACACAATTTCAAGAAAAGCCTGAGAAGGGTACTGAATTATCAAACTTAATCAATGCTGGAACTTATCTATTAGAACCAGAAATATTGGAGATGATACCTGCCGGCAAGAAAATTTCAATTGAAAGAAATATTTATCCTAAAGTCGCAGGAAATGGACTTTATGGTTTCCCATTTGAGGGATATTTCATTGACTCAGGAACTCCTGAATCATATCTTGAAGCAAATTTCAAGTGTATTGGAAAAGATGGAACTGCTGCCCACAAAGGGGCAAGCATAAGGGGGCCTTCACTTATTCATAAAAATGCAGAATTAAAGGACTGTATTATTGGACCTAATACAATAATAGGCCCAAATGTGAAAATGGATAAGTGCGTTGTTAGGAGAACGGTTGTGCTGCCTGGTGTTAATGGTTATGGGTGCGTAATAGAAGACAGCATACTAGGGCCAAATGTCTCACTTGAAAAAGACTTGAAACAAACTTTAATATCGCCAGAAGGCGAGAATACCTTTTAGGATTAATATGACGCTAAAAATTGTTCAGCTCCCAGTAGGACCACTCGTAATGAATGCTACTTTAGTCATGGACATAGAAAGTAGAGAAACTATATTCTTTGATCCAGGAGATGAAATTGAAATGATTTTGGGTGTCGCTGAAAAAGAAAAAATGAACATTGTGAGGCTAATTGCTACACACTGTCATGTAGATCATATTGCAGGGGCGAATCTTGCGATGGAAAAATTGAAATTACCTCTTGAAATTTCTCCATTAGGAAAAGACATGCTTGGAAAAGTTGGACCCATTGCGGCAGCCTTTGGATATGCAACTTCGGAAATAAAAGAAGGAGGGTATTTGGATGAGGAAAATATTGTTAATATTGGAAAGACCAAATTTAGCATTTTACATTGTCCTGGGCATAGCCCAGATTCACTTTGCTTTTACACCGAAGGAATTTTAATAGGTGGTGATGTTATTTTTAGAGGAAGTTTAGGAAGAACTGATTTACCTGGTGGAAATACAGAACAATTGATGAATTCTATCACTAAAAAGATATTTTCACTACCTGATGAAACTATTATTTATCCAGGTCATGGTCCTGAAACTGAATTAGGGATAGAAAAGAAACAAAATCCCTATCTGAATGGAACACTTAGATTAGCATAGTAATTTTTATATCAATTAAATATTAAGGTGAACATATGAGTTACGAGAAATACAATGAAAAAGTAAAGAACATCTCAAACTCTATCAAAGAAAATGAAAAATTAATTACTACAAACAGAAAAGGACATAATTACAGAGATTTGAAATTTAAAAAAAACCAAACCCGAATTGATACTGGTAATCTTACCAAGATACTTGACGTGAATGATGAATTTATTGACTGTGAATCGGCCGTAACTATAGGAAAAGTAAATAGGTCTACCATTCCAAGAAACAAAATTATCCCTTCCCTGCCTGAAGGAGACAATTTCACAGTAGGTGGATGTTTAGCAGGATTGGGTCTTGGATCTAGTTCTTATATTCATGGATTTTTTAATGATAATGTTATTGATTTTGATATTGTTTTAGGCAATGGTGAAATAATTAAAAACGTTTCAAAAACAAAAAATTCTGATTTGTACTATGGTATTGCAGGGACTTATGGTACTATGGGAATTATTACGAGAGTAAAAACGAAATTAGTTTCCTGTGAAAAATATGTTAAAGTAAGCTATTTTCACTACAACTCGTTCGAAAGCTTTTACGAAGATTTTAAACAACGAATTAGTGATAAAGATGATGATTTTATTGAAGCATTTGCGAATAAAAAAGATGATTACACGATTGTAGCTGCAAATTTTGTTGCTGATGTAAATCCGAACGATATTTCCATCATAAAAGATAAAGATATTTTGAAGCAGCGTCATATGTGTGTTTATGCCCAAATAGCGAAAAAAAAGAAACACAGTTATTTGAGATTATTGGACTACTTAGAAAGATATAGTTATTCAGCTTTCTGGGGTCATTATTTGTATACGCCTTACAAAACTAGAGATTTTGTTTATGCTGGATTGATGTATTCACTGATGCCTAGGAAAATATTAGATTCGTCTCCAGGTCACGGAAAATATAATATTTCTAAATACTTTCATGCAGCCAACCATATTGTTGGAGATTACACTAGAGATGAATATGTTCTTGCTACAGACATAGGAGTGCCACTATCAAAATTGAGAAATGCCATGAGTTTAGCAGATGAAATGACTGAAACATATCCTCGCTGGATATGCCCTATTATAGACAAACATCATCCTGATAAAATATTTTGTACAAGAAAAACTGAACTTTGTGAAGATGAGATTATTTTTGATATGGGAATATATGGGATTAAAAATACTAATATCACCTCAAAAAAAATAAATCAAGCGTTTGAAAAATTTTCCTTTGAACATGGCATTTTCAAAGGATTTTTTTCTACATGTTATTTTACTTATGAAGATTTTTGGAACCAATTTGATAAAGAAAAATATGAAAATATTAGAAAGAAGTATCATGCTGATGATAATTTTATGGACATTTACGATAAGATAAATTACAGAAATAAAGTGAAAAAGAATAATCTCAGAAGCAAATTATTCACGTTTTTTGGAAAGAAATATTTAAAAGAAATCAATAATAACAAAGATAGACTAATTAGGTAATAATATGAAAGCACTGATAGTAGGGAACAGACCATTGGGAAGCAAAGTTATTGAATTAGCAAAAGACAAATTAGTTGTAGCTGCAGACGCTGGAGCAGACAGATTATTGAAATATAATATAATTCCTGATCAAATCATAGGAGATTTGGATTCAATCTCAGACAAAGCAACTACTAAGCTTGAAGAATGGATTGTCTCCAATAAGAATATACAAAAAACGGATTTAGAAAAGGCTACTGATTATGCTTTTGAAAAAGGTGCTTCAGAAATCCAAATAATCGGTTGGTCTGGTGGTAGAATTGATCATACTTTGGCAGCTTTAGGTTTAGCTTTTAATCCTAGGATTAGTTTAATTGATGAACATTTTACCGTAGAGGCAGTTACTGATTCAAAAACTATTGAAGGTGAGGAATACACCCTTTTTTCACTTATGGCAATGCCTGAAGCTCGAGTTAGTGTTACTGGTGCAAGGTGGAACCTTCAACATGAAAAGTTAAAAATGGGGGGGCGCGGCGTACATAATGAAATTGGCTCATCGGGTAAAGTCAATATCGAATGCCATAGTGGAAATTTACTTTTGATTCAAGGTAATTTTGTGTTGCCTCATGACTGACTATTTTCTATTTCTGAAAATATAATAGTCATCAAGGCTGAACCAATTAGTGCAGATAAGAAAACATCTAAATTAGCAAGGCCATAATCATTAACTGGATTTGTGAGGTATTCTATACCTGTCTGTAAATCTGAAGTATAAGCCCCATAAATCACTACAGAAACCAAACCAAAAATTGCTCCTACTAAGCCACCGTTTGCTGTCACTCTGTCTGATAAAGATAGGAAAATTGGAATGACTGTGGCTGCTGCAAACAAATCTGCAACTAAAAAAATTCTAAAAACACTGAGTGCTTCGTCTGCGTAGAACCATGCCAGAATAATTGAAATTGGTGCTATAGCTACTGTTGCATACTTTACCTGGACAATATCAAGCTTGGAATCAGTTATATCTCTAGAAATTACTGCAACTACTGCATTCTGAAGTGTATCTATACTAGAGCACACTAGTGCTATACCAAGAACTAAAAACATAGCTAAAACCGGTTCAGGATAGTTGCGAATTAATTCAAAGAAGGCTATCGAAGGATCCGGAAGTGCACCACGTCCCGCTGCAACAGTTCCCAAAAATCCAAACAATAAAACTGCAATAAAACACAATATTGATGCTAGAAAGGCTCCCTTCTGCAAAGCTTTATTATCGTTCGAGGCCCAAGTACGTTGCCAATTACCTTGAGAAAACATTTCAGCTGCAGTTATAGCTAAAACTAAAGCTAAACCGGCCTCAAAAGTTGAGTAATCACTGATACTACCTATACTCCAATCATCCTCTGGATTGTAGGCCTTTGCATCATTTAAAAGGTCCCTAACGCCCTCGCCAAATATAAACAAGATAATGCAAAATATCAACCAAATTATGAAGAATGATTGTATACGGTCTGTCTTAATGGAAACAGGCAGGCCCCCGATTACTGTGTAAAAAGTTGTGACCATAGCAACATATATTATTGGAACTAAAAAATCAATTCCTGACAAAAATTCAACTGCACGCCCAATTGCAATATATTCTGCAAACATAAAAGTAAACATGTAAATTATAGAGATTACACCAACATAAAGTTGCATAGCGCGACCCATTTTTTTACGAACAAAATCTGCAAGTGTTACTCCATTAGGAGTTATGTTTCTAATTAAAGGACCTAAATATGCTAATAAAAGAAAGGGAGTAGCTGAAGACAAGGCATAACCAAATACATCATAGAATCCTCCCCAATAACCTACTTCAGACGGTAAAAATAAAATCCAGATTCCCATTCCAGAAGCAAACAAACTGAGGCCAATCATTATCCAATTTTGACTTCCTCTGGCAGACAAGAAATCATCATTATCAAAGTTCTTTGTACCTGCTGATTTTATGCCTAACCAACCAAAAAATAAAAGAGTCAGGAATACCAATAGATAAGCAATACCTGATGAAATCATGCCATAGCTTCCATAGATTTAGCTAAATCCTCTACTATTCTGCAAACCCTCTCAAAATTATTCCCTACGATATACAATGATGGTTCAAAACCGTAACCCCCTTCATCAATTAAAGCTTCAGCTTCGATAGCAGATTTGCTGATAGATAAATCATCACCATTCCTATTCAATTTAACTGACTTTACATTCAATTCTTTAAGTAATTCAGATATTATAGAATCCCACCTGAGATTAATGATAATTGAAGTATTTGGATCAAATATCCGAAAATCTAGGAGTAACTCTGACAAATGAGAAGAACTTCCAAATTTGGGAGAAGAAAGTGGACGGGCTTTACCTCCTATTGGAGTTAATCTTCCTGGGAATGCTACTATGTCAGAGCTTGTAGTAGCACCATTAGAAGCCATCGCAATATTAACTCGGACTTGTGGTGACAATAACGGTATTGCATTTTCTAAACGTTTTCGCATTTTCGTTATTTTAATTAGCGTTTTTTCTCTAGAATCCTGAACCGGAAAGTTGATACTAAGCTCCTGATTATCTACCTCTATTTTTAGTGACCAGCGAGAAGCATCACCGCTCTTGAGAATCTCAGATAAAGATATTGCTGCGTCTTGCAAATTGCTTTCGATTGGTTCATTGTAATGGGTTGGTAGTGTGTGTAAATAGTTTCCAGCCATTACTTGACTTACACCTAATGCTTTACCAAGGCTAGACTGAGTCCAACCCTCTTCTGAAAGAATGCGGCAAGCTCGTCCCCTTAATTCTTTAAACAAATTTCCTGTCAATTCAACGGGCATCATATTAATCACTTATACTATCTAAAAAGTGAGTTATAAGGTTTGTACAAACCTTTTAGCAAGGGGTCTACTAAACTGAGTTTAGAGGGACCATATTTGACTGATTCAATACCAATCTCAAAAGATTTTCTGGAAGAAATATTTGATGAAACTGGATTCAATCCTAACAACCTTTCTATTCGTGAAACGAACCGCTTGGCTACACTGATAAGCAAGAAAGGAAACATTGAATTTGTCAGAATGGAAATGGGAATACCGAATATTCCTACTCCTGATATTGCTAAGAAAGCTGAGAAAGAAGCTATAGACAAAGGACTCCAAGGCATTTATCCTCCATTTGACGGAATACCTGAGTTAAAATTAGCTGGCAGCAAATTCGTCAAAGCATTCTTAGATATGGATGTTGAACCTGAACATGTCATACCTACTTGTGGGTCTCTACAGGGCGGATACATCTCTCAAGCTTTAGCCGGAAATATGCATAAGGGAAAAGACACGATTCTTTACTTAGATCCGACATTTCCTGTAACTAGATATCAAGCTAAATTTTTAGGATTGAGAAATGAAGGTATTGAACTTTATGATAATCGTGGTGAAAAATTATTAGAGGCTATCAAAGAGAAAATATCTAAAGGAAATATTGGCGGATTACTTTGGTCTTCGCCTAACAATCCTAGTTGGTCCTGCCTAACTGAATTGGAATTACAAGGTATCGCCAGAATATGTGATGATAATGATATATTAGCAATTGAAGATCTTGCATATTTAGGAATGGATTTCAGAAAAGATTATTCTCAACCTCATGTAGAACCTTATATCCCTACTGTTAGTAAATTTGGGAAAAATTGGATTACATTGATTTCAGCCTCAAAAGCATTCTCATTTCCTGGCCCAAGATGCGGGCTTGCAATTATTTCACCCACTTTGAACGAACAAGAATTTTCTCAACTAGAAGAATTTTGTGGAAGGAAACGATTTGGACATGCTTTTTCACTTGGCGGATTATATGTTACTACTTCAGGTACAACCCACACCGCACAATTCGCCTTAACTAAAATGTTAGAAAGTTCTACAAACGGTGAATACAACTTTGTTGAAGTTACAAGTGAATATGGCAAGAGAGCAAAAAAAGTTTGCCGAATTTTCCTAAAATATGGTTTCAAACAGGTTTATGAGAAAGACATGGATGAAACTGTGGGGAACGGATTCTACTTGACTATGTCATATCCAAATTATGATGGTACTGATTTAATGATTGAATTAATGAAGTATGGAATTTCAACAATTACTCTAAAATCGACCGGTTCAAATAGGCATGAAGGATTACGGGTTTGTATCTCTTTTGTAAGTGAAAAAGACATGCCTGTTTTAGAGCATCGATTAAAAAAATTCAGGGAGAATAATAAGTGAAACCGAACGAAATAGATTTTGACAATTTGACTTTCAGTTTTACTAGAACTCGATCTATGTACGTAGCAAAATGCGATTTAGGTGGTGAGTGGAAAAATGGGAAAATAATTCCTTTTGAAAATTTGAGCCTGTCTCCTGCTGCCGGTGTATTGAACTATGGTCAAGGACTCTTTGAAGGAATGAAGGCCTACAAATGGGATGACGGGCGAATTGCGATGTTCAGACCTGAAATGAATGCTAAAAGAGCTGCAGATGGTTGTTTGAGACTGTCCATGCCTGAAATTTCAAGTTCACTTTTCTTGGACGCTGTAAAAAAGGTAGTGCGTGATAATACAGACTATATTCCTAGCACCGAACAAGGCGCACTATATGTCAGACCTATTATCTTTGGGTCTGGACAAGGCGTAGGTGTAGCTCCCTCTACAGAATATAGCTTCATAGTATATGTAACGCCTGTAGGGCCTTATTTCAAAGGAAGATTAACTCCGATTAAATTAGTGGTTACTAATGATTATCACAGGGCCCCTCTCAAAGGAACGGGGGGTGTTAAGGCCATAGGGAATTATGTCCCAGGAATGCTACCAAGTGGATTAGCTAAGAAAAAAGGATATGCAGAAGTTATATATTTGGATGCGGCTGAAGAAAAATATATCGAAGAAGTTGGCGCCGCGAATTTCTTTGCTGTAATTGATGGGAAAGTTGTAACGCCTGAATTAACAGGATCAATACTCCCTGGAATTACAAGAGATTCAGTCCTTCATTTAGCAAAGAATAAAATGGGTCTAGAAGTTGAAGAAAGGAGAATAAGTGTTGATGAAGCACTAAGAGCAGATGAGGTGTTTTGTGCAGGTACTGCAGCAATCGTAGCGCCAATTGGTTCAATCAATTATCAAGGAAAAGAACACGCCTTTTCAGATGGAAAGATTGGCGAGATAACAAATGAACTATACAATGATCTTACAGGAATTCAATTTGGCACTACAAATGATGAATTCGGATGGATGACTGAAATATAACGTAATTTATACCCCCCTCTTGTAGTTTTGATACATATAGGAGATTTGATGAGGCACCTCCAAGATAAAATCAAAAGCAAAAATGCCAAAATTGGAATTGTTGGAATGGGGTATGTTGGTATTCCATTAGGTATAGAATTTTCCAATAAAGGATTCACTGTTTTAGGATTTGATAAAGATATAAAACGAGTTAATGACATAAATGCTGGAAAGCAAGTAATGAAACATATAACCAAAAGTGTCATGAAAAAATTTGTGGAAAATAATGGCTCCGCAACTGCTGACTTTTCTAACATTAAAAATATGGATTGCTTAATCATCTGTGTTCCTACTCCTCTTGACAAACATGAACAACCTGATATGAGTTATGTTGAAAGTGCATCACTAGAAATTAGTAAAAACCTCCAAAAAGAACAATTGATAGTACTTGAGTCAACGACATATCCTGGAACAACGAAGGAAATTGTCAAACCAATCCTAGAAAAATCAGGTCTAGCAGCAGGTAAAGATTTCTTTCTTGCTTATTCTCCTGAAAGAGAAGATCCTGGTAACAAAGAGTTTAGTGTCTCAATAATCCCAAAAGTAATGGGTGGGTTTACAGATAATTGTCTTAAACTGACTAGTAGCTTGTACAAACACATAGTTCTAGAGACTGTAGAAGTTAGTACAATGGAAACTGCTGAAGCGGCTAAATTAATGGAGAATATATTCAGAGCTGTAAATATTGCAATGGTAAATGAACTAAAACTTGTCCTTGATAGAATGGACATAAATATCTGGGAAGTTATAGACGCTGCTAAAACTAAGCCGTTTGGATTTATGCCATTTTACCCTGGGCCTGGCATGGGTGGTCATTGTATTCCTATTGATCCTTTCTACCTTTCATGGAAAGCAAAAGAATACAATACAGAAGCGAGATTTATTGAGCTAGCTGGTGAAATTAATCGAAAGATGACCGAAAATATAGCTCATAGAATAGGAAAGGCACTAAATGACGATAAAAAAAGCATTAGAGGGAGTAACATAATGATACTAGGTGTTGCTTACAAAAAAGATGTTGATGACACAAGAGAATCACCGGCTTTAGCAATAATTAAATTATTACAATTTAAGGGGGCAAATATTTCTTATCATGATCCCTATGTTAAAAAAGTGGATTCCCAAAATAGTTTAGAATTGAATTCAAGAAATATAAAGAAACAAGATGCCATCGTCATAACTACTGATCATTCAAACGTTGATTATGAACTATTAGGCAAACACGCTAAATTAGTTATCGATACAAGAAATGTTATGGCTAAGCTCAAAAAACCAAAAGCCCGTGTACTAAGGGCTTAGATATGGGTGCTTTTCAAACTGTAAAAGAAAATATTATAGAGCGTTACAAAAGTATTGTTGATAAACCAGATAAATTTGCTAAATTCATAAATGAACCATTAAAACAATCTTTCAGAATAAATACACTAAAAGGAGAGAAAGAAGAAGTATTGAATAAATTGAAAGATTATGACCCTGAAATAGAATATGTGAAGTGGAATGATAATGCTTTTGTATCAAATCTCACAAATTTAGGGAGCAGTATTGAACATTTTACGGGTCAAATCTATATTCAAGAATTGACCTCTATGATACCTCCATTAATCGCAAAAGACGTAATTGAAGAAAGTAGAATCTTAGACTGCTGTGCGGCACCAGGCTCAAAAACTACTCAAATGGCCGATATGATGCAAAATAAAGGACAGATTCTTGCTAATGATTCAAGACATGCGAGAATAAAATCTCTAAGAGGTAATTTAGATCGTTTAGGTGTAACAAATACCACCGTATCATTAAGAGATTTTAAATCATTCCCAAATACAAAAGCCGAGTTATACCTAGTTGATGTGCCTTGTAGTTCGGAAGGAACTATTAGAAAAAAAAATGCTGTAGCCCGAGAATGGAAAGAAAAAGACTATGAAAGATTTAGCAAACTACAGAAAGATTTATTGAAAAAAGCCTGCCAGATGGCACCTAAAGGAAGTACTATAATTTATTCAACGTGTACCTTTTCTCCAGATGAGAATGAAAAAATTGTTAGCGAAATTCTTACAGAAGAATCCATTGATCTTAAAAAAATAAGTCTTAATGGATTAAAAACAGGAAAAGGAATAACTGAATGGAATGGACAAAAATATGATAACGAAGTAGAAAAATGTATGAGGATCTGGCCTCACCAAAATGATACGGATGGTTTCTTTGTGGCAAGGATGGAAAAATGTTAACACCACTGGACGCTAAGAAAAAAATGCAGATTCTTGAATATTGTAAAGGAAGATTTGACCTTTCAAGTAAAATATTTGATAATTATAAGTGGTACCTTGGTTCAAAGAATAGAGTTTATATTGGTCCTGATGAAATTGAAAGAATAAATCCTGAAAGCATTGGAATATGTATATTCAGAGTAGATAAGACTCCCAAACCCACAACCAACTTTCTTCAACTATTCGGAAATCAAATCTACCAAAATGTTATTGAATTGAATAAAAAATTGACAATCGATTATTGCAATGGTTTAAATCTGGAACCTGAAACTGATGTGAATCCTGGTTTTGTAATCGTTAAATACAAAAAAATTACGTTGGGGTGCGGGCATTGGAATGGAAGTTTACTCAAGAATCAAATACCTAAGTCTCGATTTTGTAAAATAAATTATTTGTGAGGGGTACTGCTTAATTATTGGCGCTTATAGGCATTGAATGGACCAGATGACCTTCGATTTCGGAAGTGAGGATAAAGCTGAGGAAATACAAGTCGAAGAGATTAAAGTAGAAAAAAAAGAAGTTAGAAAGAAAACCAAAAAAAATACGAAAGCACATCAACTTGCTAAAGAACAGAGAGATATTCCTGTTTCAGAATTTTTTGAACAAAATAGGCATATCTTAGGATTTGACAACCCAACACATTCATTGATAACGGCCGTAAAAGAAGGTGTTGACAACAGTCTTGATGCATGTGAACAGGCCGGAATTCTTCCTGAATTGAAGATAGAAATTGGAACTCTTGGCAAAGATGAACTTAGTATTGCAATTGAAGACAATGGACCTGGAATAGTGGAAGAAAATGTGCCAAATGTATTTGGAAGATTACTTTATGGTTCAAGATTTGGCAGTGGAAAGCAGTCGAGGGGACAACAAGGTATTGGAATCTCTGCGGCTATAATGTATGGGCAACTAACAACCGGAAGATCTGCGATTATTAGTACGAGAATATCTGAAGAGCATCTAGCAACTAGAATAGCAATGAAACTAGATACTAGAAATAATAGGGGGAATGTTGAGAGAACTGAAGATTTTGTTTGGAAAAATGAAAATGGTAAACCTGATGAAGATGGAATATATCCTGAAAAATACCATGGAACAAGGGTTGAATTTGCAATCAAGGGCAGATACCGAGAAGCTAGACCTTCGGTATTAGAATATCTAAAATCGACTGCAATCGTTAATCCACATGCTAAAATAATTTTTACTAACCCGGAAAAGAAAACATTCTTATTCGATAGAGGAAGTCCTGACCTTCCAAAACTCCCAAGTCAAGGGGTCAAACCCCATCCACATGGTGTTGAATTGGGGCAATTAATGAGAATGGCCCATCATAGTAAAGAACACCAAATGGGACATTTCCTACGTAAGGATTTATCATCTATGGGTACTAAGAGTATAAGTGACGTTTTGATAAAAGCAAGACTCTCGCCTTATGTAAGACCTCAAGACATAACTCGATTAGAAGCTAAAGCACTGATAGATGCATTCAAAACGACATCGATTAGGACACCGACAAGTGGGATTTTAGTACCAATTGGACCAAAATTAATCAAACTTGGATTAAAACAAGTTTTAGAAGAATACAGACCTGATTTTTACACATTACCAATTAGTAGAACACCTTCCGTTTTTGCAGGAACTCCATTTCTTGTTGAAGTAGGGATGGTTTATGGTGGAAATCTACCAAAGGATCAACCTGTCCAAGTTCTAAGGTTTGCAAATCGCGTTCCGCTACTTTATCAGGCTGGCGGTTGTGCAATTACAAAAGCAGTCCAAGGAATTAACTGGAGAACTTATGGATTAGAACAGAAAAAGGGAAAGGGAACACCTAACGGACCTGCAATAATCTTAGTACATGTAGCATCAACAAACATACCCTTTACATCTGAAGCTAAAGAAGCAATCGCAGATATTGAAGAAATCAAGAAAGAAATAAAATTAGCTTTAAGAAATAATGCAAAAACATTGTCAAGGCATCTTAAGAAGCAAAAGAAAAGAGCAAAAGTTAGTGAAAAATTTGATCTAGTCCAAAAAGTTTTACCTGCAATTGCTGAAAAAGCTTCAAGTGTAGTGGGTCAACCCGTACCAAATTTAGACAAAGTTGTCGCGGCTATAATGGATGTTGTTTGGATTGAAGAAGAAATTGAATTTGAAAATAATCAAATTGAAATAAAGATAAAAATAATAAATTATAGACTACGATCTGCCAATTTCAAATTGAGAGTGGAGGCTCCTGGACATGAGATAAAAGAAGCTGAACCGAGGCCTGGAAAACGTGAAGGGAATCATGTCGTGTGGTCAGTTGGACTACCAACTACTGAATCTGCAAAATATAAATTTACAATTCCTGAGGGGAATAGAAATACCTTTGAGGGGCTAGAATTATGGGTAGAAGGAATTGACTCAACAAATATTATAGGAGCTGAACCGTGGACTGGAGTAATAGATCCAGGCATAAGTGAAGCTATAGAAGCTGAAAAACAAGGCCTAGCCTAGTTATGAAACTACCAAACAATTTACGGAAGAAAAGAGGATTTTTAGAACTAAAGTACGGCAAGAACTGGGTTGCCTGGAATCCTTATCATTCTAAATTAGCAGCATATATCTTAGGAAAAGGAAATCACTGGCCATTTACAAAGGAAAGTACCGTTCTATATCTAGGAGCTGCGGAGGGAAATACAGTCAGTTTTTTAAGCAAGATATGCACAGAAGGTAGGGTTGTTGGTGTAGATATCTCACCTACTGCCATGGCTGAACTTGTTGTTTTGGCTGAAAGAGAAAAAAACATAATACCTTTTCTAGGTGATGCACATTTTCCAAGAACATATCAACCGCATGCAAACATACCTGATATATTATACCAAGATATAGCACAAAGTGACCAATTAGATGTTTTTATTCGGAATTATGTTTTCTTTAAACCAAAATGTGGTTTCCTCATGATAAAATCACGTTCAATGACTGGAAAAGATGAAGATATCTTTGATGCTGTAGAGAATAAACTAAATACTGAATTTAATAATGTTGAGATAATAGACATTAGAAAATGGGCAAAGGGTCACAAAGCATACTACGTACAATAATGGAGCCATCGGTGGGAATCGAACCCACGACCTGCGCCTTACCAAGGCACCGCTATACCCCTTAGCCACGATGGCTCTCTTTCGCGACAGAGAGGGCCTAAAAAAGAGTTTATCACAAACTTTTGCTTTTTGGAATACAATACCCATAATCTATTACACCCGTCGCTAATGGGTGGTAAATGGTTTATCGAAAAACATGGTAAATTACATAACTGATAGAAAAAGCAAGAAAGAAGTATTGAAAGGCTTTGAACCGCTTATTAGAAAATGGTTTAATTCAAAATTTGATGATTTAACACCACCTCAGTCTATGGCTGTTCCATTAATTCATAATAAAAAAAATGTTCTAGTGTCTAGTCCCACTGGATCTGGAAAAACATTAACTGCTTTTCTCAGCATTATAAATGATTTCTTGAAAATACATCGCGAAAGTGAATTTGAGGATGGAGTTCATGCCATTTATATTTCACCTCTCAAAGCATTAGCAAACGATATTGATAGAAATCTAAAACAACCTTTAGAAGAAATGATGAAATTAGCAGAAGAATTTGATATAGACGTACCTGAAATTAAAGTTGCTGTAAGATCTGGAGATACATCCCTCAAAGATAGGGCCAAGATGGTTAGAAAACCCCCGCACATTCTAATCACCACTCCCGAAAGCTTGGGCTTGCTTTTATCATCCAAGAAATTCAGGGATCATTTCCGAAAAACAAGATACATCATCCTAGATGAAATACATGATTTAGCAAATAACAAAAGAGGAACCCATCTTTCCCTTTCAGTTGAAAGATTAGCACAAATTATTGACAGGGAACCCGTAAGAATTGGGCTATCTGCGACACAGGCCCCTATTGAAGATATTGCAGGATTTTTAGGTGGTTACACTAAAGGAAAACCAAGGCCTGTCAATATAGTAGATGTTAAAGAAAGAAAACACCTAGACCTCAAAGTTATTTGTCCAGTTGATAATTTAACATTGCATTCTACTGAAGTAATCAATTCAAAAATGTATGATTTGCTTGTTGATTTAGTTAACGATCACCGTACGACTTTGATTTTTACTAATACGAGAGCTGGGACTGAATCTATTGCAATCCAACTTAAAGAAAGAGGGATAGAAAAATTAGCTGCACACCACGGATCTTTATCCAAAGAGATGCGTTTAGATGTAGAAGAAAAATTAAAGGGTGGTGAGATGGATGTTGTTGTTTCATCAACGAGTCTGGAATTAGGAATTGATATTGGATATGTCGATTTAGTTGTTCAAATTGGATCACCGAAATCTATTGCTAAAGGTTTACAACGAATTGGCAGAGCCGGACATGCACTGAGAGCAATATCAAAAGGAAGATTAGTTGTCTTTGATCCGGATGATTTAGTTGAATGTGCTGTTTTAGTTCGATCAGCATATGGAGGCCAGATTGACCGTGTATCTATACCTGAAAAGGCAACGGATGTTCTTGCGCAGTCAATAATTGGAATGTCACTTGATCGTAAATGGAACAGCGATGAAATGTATGAACTAGTGACCTCTGCATATCCTTATCGAAATTTGACAAAACATGAGTTCCTTGATGTTCTAGATTTTTTAGGTGGGGACGCATTAGAAAACCATGGTGTATATCCAAAGATTTGGTATGACAAAAAAGATAGGGAAATAGGAATAAAGAGAGGGTCACGCCAAATTTATAACATGAATATTGGAACCATCCCTCAAGAAATAAATTACACTGTTGTATTAGAAGGAAGAGGGGCCCAACTTGGGAATTTGTCAGAAAAATTTGTTGAAAATCTTTCAAGAAATGATATATTTGTATTAGGCGGAAGAACTTACCAATTTCTAGAATGTAAAAGGTCAACTGTAGTTGTAAAAGATGGACTTGGAAGAAAACCAACCGTTCCCTCATGGTCTGGTGAAATGTTACCTCGTTCGTTTGATTTATCGGAAGCGGTTGGTAAATTTAGGGCTGAAGTAGAAAAAAAGCTAGAATTAGATGAAGAAGAAATTATTAAATGGCTTGAAGAGGAATTTAGGCTTGATAAGGGTGCTGCTAAAACTATTATTTCACATTTAGATGAGCAAAAGAAGATTTGTGGATTTGTGCCTTCGGATAAAAACCTAATGGTAGAAGGTTATCTCGATAATAGAGGTAGAAATGGGGCAATTTTCCATTTTCCTTTTGGAAGAAGGGTAAATGATGCACTAGCTAGAGCATTTGCTTTTAAACTAGGTAAAGAAATTGGAAGTAGTGTACGAATATCTCTTAGTGATGATGCATTTCTACTCACGTTTCCAAGTAGATTGGCTATTGAAGGGATTGCTGACAGATTATTGCCAAAGTCATTAGAACCTTTGTTGAGAAAAGCGATTAAGAACACTGAAATATTTGCACAACGATTTAGACATTGTGCAAACCGTTCGTTTATGGTTTTACGTAATTACAAAGGAAGAGAAATATCATTGCCAAGACAACAACTACGTACCTCTCAGGTTTTAGAAGCCATAAACGAAGTAGATTCATTCCCTATGTTAGAAGAAGCATATAGAGAAGTACTCTATGATGCTTTTGATTTGAAAAATGCACAAATTATTATTGATGATATTATGAAAGGAGAACGAAAGATAGAATACAGAACTTATTCACCAGTTCCATCCCCTCTATCACACAGCCTAATTCTTTCAGGATTAAGCGATATTGTGCTAATGGAAGACCGATCTGCACTTCTAAGAGAGTTGCATGCTCAGGTTTTAGGTAGAGTTCTAGAACAAGGAGATGGAGACAAACCAAGGTTTGAGAAGGAACTAATAGATGGATATTTCAATGAAAAGAGACCTATTGTTGGAACAAGAGAAGGGATTATTCAAGCTATCAAACAAATTGGAGGTATTTATTTACTTAGCGATAGGGGGAAATCAATCTACAGAATGACCGATATGGCTGCAACAGAGATGCAAGAATTGTGCCAGGAAATGATAGAAGATAAAGTTGTTGAATCGATATGGACTGGCGACAAAGATGACTTATTTGTTATACCTGAACTAGTACCACATTATAAAGCAATTTATGCAATTGATGAAAAATTATCCAAAGATGCAGAAAATGCATACAAAAAATTGAAGGGCGTAAAAGAAATTAAACCCAAGAAAATTTGTGAAGAATTGGAAAAAAGATATATAGTTTGTAAAACTCCTAATGGTGTTCGCAAAAGAGAAATAGAAAAAACCATATCATATGAGAAAGCATTGGATTGGTTGATTACTAGTCACCTAGGTTTTGTTGGACCTCAGTCTAAAGAAGATATTGCACTTGATCTTAGATTATCAGAAGACATCATAAGTCAATCACTCTATGAACTTGAAGAGGAAGGTACTATTCAAGGAGGGAATTTTGTACTTGGTAGAAGCACACCTCAATATTTACTAGCGGAAGATGTAATCTATTTAGAAGCTCAGTCACTAGGAGACGTAGATGTTGTTCCTGAAAAAATATTAAGAGAGTATCTTGATTATAAGATTTTTAAGAAATTTCCAAGCCTTCAAACACTATTTGAACAACATAATGATGTGTCTTCCCCAAGAACAGTTTTTCACAGATTAGATAATCCCGATTTAGATGAATGGTGGGAATGGAGAGACTCTGATGCTATTTTACAAGGAAGGTTTTCCGCAGGGAAACTGCGGTATGTTCCTGCAAATAAGATAGGCATGTACCAAGCCTTGTTCAGAAAAGAACCGGAAGGTAAAATCCAAAACCTCATAGTGGATATGCTCAGAAGAAGCCCCCCACTTTCAAAAAGTGAAATTTCAAAAGAATTAGAGGTTAAAACAGAATTGATTGATGGGGCTCTGCGGGCTCTTGAAGAAAAATTGATGATTCATCGTTATAATAGGCATAGAAATCCATGGACAACCCATAACCGTTATAGGCTACTTAATGAATATTCGTCCCCTGAATTACCTGAGAGAAAAATAGTACTCGACCAATTAAGAAGTACTGGTCCTCTAACTTTTGCTGAACTTAGGAGAGAATGTGGACTACCTCTAAATGTTACAAGAACAATTCTAAATAATTTGCAAGAAGAAGATTTGGTAGCAAAAATTGTTGTTGTTGGGGCTACTCGTTTGTTTGAATATTGCTTAAAAGAAGAATTAGAGAATATTAGAAATACAAAAGAAGAAAAAAAAGTGAGGGTCATTTCATGGAGAGACCCGATGCTTGCGCATATCCGTAGAGAAATGTACTCTAGTTATGGAGAAGCTTGGACAAATCCCATTATTCAGGGAGGAATGGTCGCCGGATATATGGAAGCTTGGGCTATGTCTGGTCTACTGGATATTAGAGAAGTTGTCTTAGATGATAATACAAAAATTGGTGATTTCTTAGATGGTTTAGATGAATATTCCACTTATCAAGAAAATTTCCATAGCAATATAATTAGAGTAAAAGCATTTGCAAGTACAAAAGTGGAAGATTTAGATACTACTATTGTAAAACAATTCGAGGAAAAAGGATATCAGCGAATTAGAAACTGGCTGGTTAAAGGTCCGGTAATAAACCGCGAATATCAAGAGAGAGAAATATATGGATATTTATTATGGAGGCAAAGAATACACCCGGAGAAAAGATTCCGAAATGCAGCAGAAGCTTTCCGTGAAATGGGAGGTGTACGCTCGGAATATGAACTGTCACTGAGAGTTCAAGGACGTTTCTTCCATCCTAGGGACTACGGAAATGAAATGGAATTAGTACAGGGTGTAATGATTCCTGGATATTCAACTTATTGTAATGTTAGAGACGCTATTGTTTATCGTGATGCCCGAAATGTATTACCAGAGCCTGATGATAGACGATTATTGGCTTTAGCAATTGATTCAAAAGGATTGCCAAGAGAAGAACTGTATCGAAGAAGTGGAATGGATCCTGATTCATTCAAACTTTCATTGGCTAGGTTATATCAATCACTAAATTTAGTAAGAACAACTAGAGGAAATTATCGAACATTACCTGTCAATAGAATCTATGAACCTGAAGAAGCTCGATTTAGAGTCGTCAAACGCCTAATATTGTCATTTGGGATAATTTCAGCTGAATGCCTTGGGATGCTTCTAAAAGGAGAGATTCCTATGGCTGAACTTAGAGGCATCTTACTTAGACTTGAAGAAGAAAATATATTGGTTAAAGGTTTTCTGAGAGAGGGAAGTGAAACATTGTACTGGGTTGTTAAAGACGATATAGACTATATCAAAGGACACTTGTTTCAAGGCAGTTTTGTACTAAATCAAGGTGACCGATTAGCTCATTATCTCAGTGAAGACGTTAAACAAAAATATGGACTAGGGGCCTGTAATGTTATTTTTAGCTCAACCCGAATGACAGGAGCTTTTAAAATGTCTAAAAGAGGAAAAGATGTTGTAATTACTGAATTTGTAGGAGATAATCATGAAAGACACGTTATTGAGGCGTGGTGTAGACAGTGGAGATTAAATTTAGAATGGGAATTGAAATCGGAAGAAAAAGTAGAAGTCTAAATGAATTCACGATAGACTGAATCTGGTATACTTGTATGAATCTTATATATCTGATTTTCAGATAAAATATTATTTTCAATAGCCTTAAATGTTTTACGAGGAACTGTTTTAGGCCCCATAACTGCACCAGGTCTTTGTGGATCATCTAAATAATCTGTTTCAAGCATAAAATCAAAATTTGTTTTAGAAGCATATGTTATGTTTGTAGAGGATGAAATTATCGAGACAATGATTCCTTTTGGATTTTCAATAGCTCCTGGACCTCCATAGTGCTTCACTAATCTGTTTTTTGGAAAATTAGCTTTAGATGCTATTAAAGAAATATCAGCCATAACTTCAGGAGTTCCAGACTCCGTATGTAGAATTGCTGCTGCATCAACATCCTTAGCTCGCTTTAATGATTCCAACAAAACCTGATTTGATAAATCCCAGACAGACTTATCAACATCAAAATGTGGACGACCTAACTCCCCTAAACCTACTATTACATTTTCATCAACCAATGTTGTACAAAAATCCACAGCATCAAGATAAAGCTCCGAGGCTTCGGGTTTTGTTTTAAATTCAAGCATTTTGACTAAATCAATTGGGTGTGGAGATGCTACTACAGCAACTTTAGCTCCAACATCCCTTGCTTTATTTGCTAAATTTAAGGTTGTGTTGACTTGCTCCTTGAACTTATCTATTTTTTTCCAAGGAGTGTAAGGTTTGTTTACTAAGACCAGCCTTGTCCCTCCTGCATTCAAAAAATCCTTCACCGCCAATTCTTTACGGCCTTGAGGATCTAAATGAAAATGATTGTCTGTTATTTCCACTTTTGTCGTAAATAGATGACTGCGTATAGGCTTTACCCAGCATACAACATAATATTTATATCGGACGTTTGTTTGAATGCGACCTCGATATGAACTCTGTAAGAACTTTGACGTTTATGGCTTTGCTAGTTAGCATTGGCTTTCTCATGAGTGTAGCTTCTGCTGACCACAACACGGACCATGAATATGATTTTAGAATTGACGATGAAACAGGAGATGAAGGATGGGTGGATCCTGAGGGCTCTATAGAATTAAAAGTCGAAATTGAAAATTATCTAGATGCTGAACATGAATTTGAATTGTTTATCACAAATTCAGATGAACTGGATGATCATGGACTAAACATGTGGTGGAGTAGTGATGGACAAGATGAACTAACTTCTCAATCAACTCAACTTCCCTCTATAGATGTTTCAAAAAACTCTGTGCAAGCAGGTATAACTGTTACTATTCAAGCAACGGAAAATGCCCTTTATGGTTCATATGATGTAAATTTAAAATGTAGAGACAAGGATAATAGCGATCCAGAAGGCACAAAACAGACCCTTGCACTCACTGTCAATGTAAATGAAAAAGCCTCCGTTTCTCTAAATATTGCTGAAGGCGGTAGTACTGAAGGATCTATAGATATTAATGGAGAAACAACTTACCAAGTCAAAATAAACAATGATGGAAATAAAGAAGATACCTTTAGTTTATCCCTTTCTTCAAATTCTTGGGATGCAAGTTTTGAAGATGATTCTATAACAATTGCTGCCTTTTCAAGTCATGTTGTAACTTTGACTATAGAATCGGATAGTAGTGTAGACTACGGAGATAGTGATGATTTAACAATAATTGCAACCTCAGGGAATGATGGCAGTATTAATGAAAATTTAGATATAACTACCTATGTCAGAGTCCTTTATGGAATTGATCTAACTGCCACGTCAAGTGATGTCTCAGGGCAACCTGGCGATACTGTGTTATTCAATTTCAGAATATTAAACAAATGGTCAGACAATATTGAATACGAACTAACTAAAAAAGATTGGTACCAAGGTAGCGTTGGAAATAGACCTGAAGGGTGGCAATTTTCTGATAAGAGTCCAGGCACCTTAGATGCATTCACCGAAAGTTCTGCAGCCAAAGTTGAGATTGATATTTCCTCAGGCGCTGATGCGGGGGACGTAATTACTGTGATTGTGAAGGCTAGAGTCATGGGAGATAATGATGAGCCGTGCGCCCCGCAAGGCTTGAGCGTATGTCTAGAAATCGAAGTAACTGTAAAAGGTGAATACAACGTACAGATAGAACTACCTGGGTCTGATTTAATTAATTTGGATGCTGGGAAAACTTTCAGTGTCTCGAATTATGTTAAAGTTCGCAATTTTGCCGATGTGAGTGATTTAGTAAAAATTACCGCTAGTTGGGAAACGGGAGGTAATGATTGGGAACTCATTGTTCCTGACCCTATAACCATAGAAGCTGCAGGTGCAAAACCAATATATCTAAGTGTTAAAGCACCAGAGACTCAAGCTGGAACTCAAGCAATGTTAAAGATTCGAGTACAATCGAGCGGAGATGAGTCAAAATACGATGAGCAAACCCTAACCTTTAGTGTTAATGAGGCATCTAGTACTGTAGGGCCCGAGACTGAAAAGTTATCTGAAGAAAGTGATTTTCCAATCAACCCTATCTACTTGGTTTCAATAGTCCTTATAATCGGACTTGGAAGCGCAGCTGTATTTGGGCTCTCACAAAGATCCAAAGGAGCTTTTGGAGGATCTGATGAACTAGTAGATGACTTCAGTGATGAATGGGCTGGCATGGAAGGTGCCGCTCCACCTCCTGCTGCTGCACCTCCGCAACCGCAGGCTCCACCTCCCGCTGCTGCACCTCCACAACCACAGGCTCCACCTCCTGCTGCTGCACCTCCACAACCACAGGCTCCTCCAAGTATGGCTGCAATTCCGGAAACTGCACCACCTCCAGAACCTGTAGCACCTCCTGCCGCTGCACCAACTATCCTTACAGTTACAGTTCCTGATGGCGTAATGGCTGGTCAACAAATTCAGATCAAGGCCCCAACAGGTCAATTAGTCAACGTTAAAGTTCCAGAAGGCTGTGGACCTGGCTCCCAATTCAAAATACAGATTTAAAGCAGGCGTGGTCTAGTCTGGTATGACTAGGGGTTTCCAACCCCTCAACCTGGGTTCAAATCCCGGCGCCTGCACCAAATCATGGTAAAAGAATTTATAATAGCACATAGGAATTAGACTATTATGAGATACTTGCCAGTATTGCTCACAGGAATCATGATTTTTTCAGGATGTTTAGATTTTCTAGATGATACTGAAGAAAATAGAGCACCAACTGCTGTTATCAAAATAGAAGGTTCTCCACCTTTTGAGCCAGATACAGACATTATTTTCACAGGTAAAGGAAGCTCAGATCCCGATGGTGATTATCTAGAATATTATTGGGATTTCGACAGTACTGATAATTCTAACGATAATAAAATTGGAGATATGAGCAACAATGGCCGCATAACGCATTCATATTCTGATGAAAAAACATACACAGTTACTCTTACAGTCAGTGATGGTGACAAAACTGTATCAACCACAACTAATGTCAAAATCGAAAAACCAACCAGTGAAATAAGGGCAATTATCACCACAAATGACGATACAGAATCCACCATGAATGGTGAAGAACAAATAAGATATACTTTTTCAGCCTCAGATTCAATATCTGAAAGTCAAATTACAAAATACGAATGGGATTTTTCATATGATTCTGAAGATGGATTTGTAGCTGATGACGAAACTTCAGAATCTGATGTGACTCATGAATTTGATTCAGGCCTCTATACTGTTAAAGTTAGAATCACAAATGAAATGGGTGAAAGTGATGAATCCAGTTATTCTGATGATTTAGACCTAAAAATTAATTATGATTACAGCAATACAAGAACTATTGATTCAGGGCAGCAGGAACATTTAGTCCAACTTTATGGACTACCTGCAAGATATATTCGAGCTACTCTAGAATATGAAACTAATTCACTCCACACAAGAGATTTAGATTTATATCTATACAATACCACTCAAGAAAGGGATCCTGATGATGATAATAATGAAAATGTAGCTAGTAATACAACCCACGACAACGACGAGATTGAACAAGTCAATATCATTGAATTAGATTATTACAATAGCACACACCGATCATGGTTTGACGAAAGACATGAATTAGGAGATTGGACTATCGTGATTGATCATGAAAGAACAGGGTCTTCTGAATATACAATAAGGATAGAAGTTATCTACTGGGAATAAATCATATCGTGTTTGATGTTGTCAAGCCATGCCAGAATTGCCAGTCTTTCGTTCTTAAGCCAAAGAAAAAGATTGAAATGAACTTTGATGAAATACAGAAAGAATTGAACAATCGCAATTTTAGAACCGTTGCTTACACAGGTTCATTGCTATCTGTTAAAAAAGAATGTAAAATCAATATTTATAATTCAGGGAAAATAGTAGTAGTAACAAGGAACCAAGAATACATTGAAACAATTAAAAAAGAATTCAGTAGTATTTTATATCCATATACTCAGGCCGATTAAACACAGGGTGACTAAAATTGGAATCTGAACCGTTCGTATCAATAGTTATTCCAACTACAGGAAATGTAAAATTCATAAGAGGATTAGTAGAAAGTGTTGTAAAATTAGATTATCCTAAAGATAAATTTGAATTGATACTTATAGGTGACAAACCTACTAAATTAATTGAGAAACATTCAGAAGTAGCGGTAAAAGCTGGAATTAACACGATTGTTGAGTACAACGCTGTAGCAGCAGGTCAAAAACGAAACATTGGAGCAAAAAAAGCTAAAGGTGACTTAATTGCATTTACAGATGATGACACTATACTAAGAGAAGATTGGATTAAAAATAGTGTTAAACATATAATTGAAAACAAAGGATATGTAGGTGTTGGAGGGCCAAATTACACTCCAAAAGAAGAATTGCCCTTTGCTAAAGCCGTTGGGAGAATTTTTGGCTCTAAATTTCTATTTTCCTTCAGATACACTATAGGCCATTCAAAAGCAAAAGAAATCGCCCACAATCCCACATGCAATTACATTATCAAGAAAGATATTGTTACTGAAATAAAATTTCATGAAACTTTGTGGCCTGGAGAAGATGCTGAATTTGATATAAGAGTTTCAAAAGCAGGATACAAAATTCTATACGCCCCAGATGTAGTAGTTTGGCATCATAGACGACCTCGCCCTACTGCCTTTCTAAAACAGATGTTTAATTATGGAAAAACTAGAGCTCAAGTTACGAAAATGCATCCGAGTAGTTTTGATTTAAGATATTTTGTATTTGTGATAGCATTTATTGTGTTAATTTCATTGTATTGTCTGGCATTGAAAAAAATAAACTTGTTTGGAGAAAGACTTCCTCTTTTAATTCCTAATTTCCTATTGGGATCCTATTTTTCAGTATTAGGTTTAGCGGGATTATTAGTAGGTTATCAAACTAAAAGAGTGAAACAAGGGCTTTATGCACCATTGGTATTATTTATCCAACACTTTGGATTTTCTCTAGGTCTTCTTTTTGGTTTTTTAAAGAAAACATAAACGAAAGCCTTTACAAAGGGACTTTTTAGGAGCGTGTGGATTTAGACTACGAAAAATTGTTGGAAAGAGCACGAGAAGGGTTGGAAGATGTGATGCTGAATGCAGAACGTTTCAGTCCCCCTGCACCTGAAATATTGCATGAAGGAAGCAAAAAAACAATAATCCGTAATTTTTCAGAAATAGTTGATGCATTAAGACGTGATGAAACTCATCTTTACAAATTTCTTCTCCAAGAACTGGGAACCGCAGGTTCTGTAAACAAAAGAAGATTAGTATTACAAGGCCGAGTTCCAGAAAGAAAGATTAAGGAAAGAATAAAATCCTACATTGATACTTTTGTCGTTTGCCAAGAATGTAATCGCCCAGATACTTCTTTCTTAAGAGTTGGACGCACCTTGAATTTACATTGTGAAGCATGTGGTGCAAAACGCCCAATTAGATCAAACTTAGTTGCTTAGACAAACAAACACATACTCTTTATAGTCTGGTAATCTGGCGTGCTAATGCAAAAGTTGCAAGTTGTAGCAATAGCATTCGCATTTGTTTTCATATGCTTTAGTGGCTGTCTAAATAGTGAAGAAAGTAAAGAAAAAAATAGAGCGCCAGAAGCACTTATCCTTATGCCAAGACAAGCATACATTGCTGAGGCAGGTAAACCTTTCCAAATTGATGGTTCGGCATCATCAGACCCTGATGGAGATGAACTTGAATACATGTGGACATTATCTGGTCTTGGAAGTCCCATTGATTTGAGTACAAAAATGTCAGATTTAGTCACAGTCGATACTTCTGGAAATGATTTAGTTTTAACATTGATGGTTCGAGATCCTAAAGGATTAACCGGGCAGGATATAGTCGTAATTAATGTCGAACCTGGTAATAGAGAACCTGTTGCAAAGATAATTACTCCAACAAATGGAGGAGCTTATTCAGAAGGTAATGAAGTTACTTTTAATGGAATTGCAAGCAGTGACCCTGATAATGATATTTTGTCTTATAACTGGGATTTAGGAGAAGCCGGAGGACCTACATATACTGCATCTAAACAAAGTAAATTTACACTAGACTTGGGTGAAGGTGATTACAGTGTAACTCTAACTGTAGAAGATCCTGATGGAGAATCTAACTCAGTAACACACTCATTTTCTGTAACAAATCTACCACCAGTAGCAATTATTGATGCAGATAAAAGCTCAGTATTTACTGAAGAAGCCATACAATTTTCTGGTGAAGATTCTTATGACCCTGAGGGTGAAGCTTTAGATTACCTTTGGGATTTTGGAGATAATCAAACATCATCACTAAAATCACCGCAACATAGCTGGGGTGAAGCTGGAATGTATACTGTTACTTTAACTGTAGAAGACGGTAATGGACAAGAAGGGAAGTCCACAAAAAATATCGAAATCAAAGCATTAGGACCTAGTGCACAATTTGAATTTCAAGATGACAATGGAAACGTAGTCGAAAAAGTTCGATCTAGTGCAAATATCACACTAGATGGTAGCGATACCATTGCTCCGGATGGTGAAATAAAAGAATACAAATGGAATTTTGGTGATGGTGTAGAGAGAACCACAAATGAATCTAATACTGACTATTCATGGTCTACCGGAGGTTACTACAATGTTACACTCATGGTTGTTGATGAAAACGATAAAACTGGAGAAATAACTAAGATTTTACAAGTTGTTCCTGAGGATTATACTGATGAAGGTTCAGATGGTACCTTAGTTGCGCAAGACAACGGAGAAAATTACAATATGGATGTAGAAATCTTTGTATCAATTGTTGAAATTGAATTCACAGAAATAAATTGTGTTGGTATTGGCGGACAAATTGACTATACAATAACCGTCCAAGATTCTGAAGGAAATGAAATTGGACAAAATGGAGGTAATGTAGCCTGTGGTGGCGAGGGTGCAAATTGGAATATTGAATTTTATAATGACGATGATGCACTGAATTTAGGAGATTATCAAATTACTATAGCGTTCACAAATAGTGGAACCCCCGTTCAGGCAAATTGGAATTATCGTTTTGCAGTAGTTTACGAATTTTAGATTTCAATAGAAAAGGAAACGCTGTTTTCACTATTTTGTAGTAAATCACTTAACTTTACTACCTTTGGATTTAACTTGACTAATTTTTCAACCATACCTGATAGGTGACCTTCTCCCACAATTGCCACTATTTTTTCACTATTGTTCTTCCTAAAGAGTTTGACGATGTTCGTAGACATATACGTGTCTCGGCGATCTATCAATTCTTTCTTCAAGAAAGGATACTGACGTTTAAAATCTTCTAATTCTGTAGAAAAGTCACCTGTGCGAATACTATCATTCAAACTAAGCTTTCCTCCACCGACTAAAGAGATAAGACCTTCAGTAATTAAATTACGAAATTCTTTCCAAGGCATGCTTTTCCAGGCACTACGTAATGTTACAAGTAAGGGTTTGTCAATGAAAGCTAAGCGTGCGCCCATTGATTGTGCGATTTTTGTTGCAACCATCATTTCAGCTCCAGGTGTACTACCAAAGTAATCACCTAAATATTGCTGTAAACGTGATAATAATCTAACATAAAAAGGACCTTCACTTTTCCGTACATTTGACTTTAGAGCAAGCCATCTTTGCTTATCTAATTCAAGAGCAATAATATCTGGATTGAAATTCTTTATATGTCTTTCAAGAGGTAATGCAAGGTCAATTACATGTGCTGTACCTATCAACATTAACTCTGCCATTAAACAACGAAATACATGCATCTAAAAGAGTTAACTTATTTAAGTGAGGGGATTTAGTCAGTAATAATGTTTAGTTCAAAAAGCGATGATCCTGATGCGCCTGCAAAATGCCCTCATTGTAGTAAAGATATTGGTGTAGAAGATAACACCTATAGATTTCAGGTTGTAGATTTTACCGCCGAAGGTGGTGGAAATCAAAGATCAGCAGGTAGAGTTATTGCAGTTTCATGCCGAAATTGTAAAAAAGTAGTTGGTTTTGTTAACCAATAGGAAACATATCCAAAAAGATAAGAAAGAAAAATAAGGTAGCTATAGCTTCTAAAGTTGCTAATATTATAGATCCCTTAGCAACGGCATCATAACTAGGTTGTGAATTAATTGGAAGATATACATAATGAACTACTATTTCTAAAAGAAGAAGCCAACCTGTCCACAATAGAAGTTTGTAATTCCATGGCCATATCTCCAAAAAACCACAGAAAAGTAAAGTTGAGGCACCTAATATAGTAAAAATCCAGGAAAGACGCATTGTAAAAATAGAACCAAATGTAGTTGCAAAAGTGTTAATTCCTGATTTGCGGTCGAAATCAACATCAACGGCCATAGTAGGGCAATACAGTGCCATCAAATAACAAAATATAGCAAAAAAATAAAGTCTCGGAAAGTCAACTAAAGGCTGATTAATAGACCAAGCAGAGAGTGGAATTAGAAATCCCTGACTCAACCCATTACTGGTTAAATCAAGACCTGGTTTAGTTTTAAAACGGAAAGGCTCTATATTATACACAAATGAAATCGAAGTAAGACCAAGCATACAGTACAAAAATTCATTGCCAAATTCAAGAGATAAAAATAAACAAGAGAGTTGCAAAGAAATGAATAGAAACCAAGCATTTCTGACGCTGAGATGGCCACTTACCAATAAACTAAATTCCTTTCGAGGATTTTTTCTATCTAAATCTAAGTCACAGATATGATTAAGTACAAATGTAGAAGATGTAAGAAGTGCAATTATCACAAAACCATATAATAAATCAAAATCAAAGAGTTTCCCTGCCCCAACGACATATCCAATGAAAAAAGGAGTGAAACCAACCATCCAGAATTCAAAACCAAAAAATCTTAACCAAGTTAAATTTGGAAATAATTGATTCGATATTAATCGTGAAAATATTTGATTTTTCATAAGTTTATGAACCCAAACTTAATACCTTTAGGCTACATAATAAAACATGAGTAAGGATTTTGACTATGCACATAGCAACAAGAATGTTGTTTGGATGTCGCAGAATACTAACCATTTACCTACACATTCGGCAGTCCAAGAAGCAATAAAGAAATCTTCTGATGAACGAGAGTACACGAAATATCCATTAGCTTCAGGTCTACCTGAACTTAGGCAATTAATCTTAGATGATCTAAATTTGCCAGACCATGATTTACATATAACAAATGGCGGTACCGAAGCACTTTATTGTTTGATGAGGCACATACAACCAAAAGAAACCGAAATGATTACCTCTGATCCTTCATATTTTGTAGTCCACAAATTTGCAAAACTTGGTGGAGCTAAGTGCACTGATTTACCTATCTACAGTGGAAATTACAGATTTGATGTAGAAGATATAAAAAATGCAATAAATCCAAAAACTCGTTCAATATTCCTTATTGATCCTATAAATCCTCTTGGAAGTACATATCCTAAGGAAGAAAAAAGGGCAATATGTGAAGTAGCTGAGGATCATGATATTTGGGTAATTGATGACATTACCTATCGAGATTTCGCCCCAAATCATACTTTGGCAGCAGATTTATTACCTGAAAAAACTATAACTGCGTATTCAGTTTCAAAAAACTGTGGCTTAGCCGGAATGCGAGTTGGTTCTCTGGTTGGACCTAAAGATTTTATTAGTGAAGTTAGAGGTACAATGGTTTCGGATTTAGGTATTAATGTAGTTGGTCAAAGAGCATCAATTGCAGCATTGAAAACGAAACCAGAATGGTTGCCAGGGTTAGTCAAGACTGCTCTGTACAATCAGAGTTTGATTAAAGGTGCTGTAGACAAAATTGATGGTGCTGAATTGCCTGTTTATCCTTCAGCAGCTAGCATGATGGTCATAGATATTTCCAAGCATAATGCCAATCCACAGGACGTTCAAGACAAATTGCTGTATGAGAATGACATTTTTGTTAGAGCTGGAAATTATGTTTCGGCCCGTTTTGGAGACAATTTTATCAGGGTTTCATTTTCAATTCCGACACCAGAAGTCGAAAGATTTGTTGAAGCTTTTCCAAAAGTTATGGATGAATTAAGCTAAATATCCAAAGTGGCTTCCATAGCACTTGCCTCAATAAATTCACGCCTTTTCTGAACATCATCACCCATTAAATCTTCAAAAGCTCTATCTGCTAATTCGGCATCTTCTATCGTAACTTGAAGCAATGTTCTTCGATTAGGATCCATAGTGGTTTCCCATAGTTGTCCTGCATTCATTTCACCAAGACCTTTGTATCTTGATATAGAATAACCTGAACCAAATTCAGATGTTAATCTTTCTAATTGTACATCGTCATATGCATATTCGAGTTTTTTGCCTTTAGTAACTTTGTACAACGGAGGTTGTGCAACATAAACATATCCTGCATCAATTAGACCTTTCATATGTCTATAAAAGAAAGTCAAAAGAAGGGTTCTAATGTGCGCACCATCAACATCTGCATCTGTCATTATTATTAATTTGTGATATCGTGCTTTTTCAATTTCAAATTCTTCGTCTTCGCCCTCGACGCCTGTAATACTGCACCCCATAGCTGTAATCAAAGCCATAACTTCCGTATTTGCCAATATTTTATCGATTCGTGATTTTTCAACATTCAGAATCTTACCTCTAAGGGGTAAAATTGCCTGAGTTGCTCTATCTCGTCCTTGTTTAGCTGTACCTCCTGCAGAATCTCCCTCCACAATGAAAATTTCCGATACGACCGGGTCTTTACTTTGACAGTCTGCTAATTTACCTGGAAGGCCTCCGCCTTCAAGTATTCCTTTACGTCTTGTTAAATCTCGTGCTTTCTTAGCTGCTTCTCTAGCCTGAAAAGCTTGAATACATTTAGAAATAATAATTTGACTATCTGTAGGATTTTCGGCAAAGAAATCCGACAAACATTCAGACATTATTGTATCAACTATACCCTTAATTTCAGAATTACCGAGCTTAGTTTTTGTTTGACCTTCGAATTGAGGTTCAGGAACTTTTATTGAGAGAATTACAGTTAGTCCTTCTCTGACATCATTTCCATCTAAAGGAGGATCCTTTTCTTTTAATTGCTTTCGTTTACGGGCAACATTATTGATTGTTCGAGTCAAGGCTGTCTTCAAACCTGACAAATGCGTACCGCCCTCTCTAGTGGCTATATTATTTGTAAATGTATGAATATTTTCACGGAAGGCTGTTGTCCATTGTAATGCAGCTTCAACTTGGACTTGTTCTTTTTCACCTGAAACAAAAAGTGGTTTACTCATTAAGGCTGTGCGGCTCGCATTGAGATAAGTTACGTATTCAGAAATACCTCCCTCATATTGAAACGTTTCAGATTCACCACCCTCTTGAGAAACGTTAATTTTGATTCCGGCATTTAGATATGCCAATTCACGCAGACGATAACGCAATATTGAAAAATCAAATTTAATTGTTTCGAATATATCGCCATCAGGCATAAAACGAACTGTAGTCCCATGATCTTCGCTATCGCCTATCTTTTCAAGCTTAGTATCTATATTTCCAAACTTGTATTTTTGTGAATAAATACCGCCATCTCGGTGTATCTCTACTGTAGCCCATTTTGATAATGCATTAACTACTGAAACACCAACACCATGAAGACCACCAGATACTTTGTATGTATCACTGTCAAATTTACCTCCTGCATGAAGTTTGGTCATAACTATTTCTACGGCTGGAACTTTATAGGTTGGATGATTATCAATAGGAATACCACGGCCATTATCTTTAACAGAGCAAGAGCCATCAGAATGTAGAGTAACATCTATCGTATCACAATGTCCATTCATAGCTTCATCTATGGAATTGTCAACTACTTCATACACTAGGTGATGAAGGCCAGATTCTCCCGTAGAACCAATGTACATTGCAGGCCTTTTCCGTACCGCTTCAAGCCCTTCTAAAACCTGTATTTGGTCTGCTTTATATCCGTCTTTTTCTGGAGCCATAATACTATCTGATACACAACCAGAATAGGGGTTTTAAGTATACCCTACAAAAACAAGTTTATCGTCTATTAAATTACTAGACTTAAAGTGTCTTACGACCGGGTCTCCAACCTGCTGGACAAAGCTTACCTGACTGCAAAGCTTGAAGTGTTCTAACCGTCTCATCCACACTACGCCCAATATAGGGTGGATTAATAGTCAAAGAAAGCAATGTTCCTTCGTTATTTATGATAAAGGTACCGCGTAAAGCATGACCATTTTCTTTGTCAAGTACCCCATAAGAAGTAGCAATTTTCAAGGATGGATCTGCCATAAGTGGATAAGATAACTTATCGATTCCCCCCTTAGTTCTTGGTCTTTCCATCCATGCTTTATGGCTATTCTTGGAATCTGTAGAACACCCTACCAATACTGCATTAGCCTTCTCAAAATCCTTGAAACGACGATTGAAAGAATGTATCTCCGTAGGACATAAACTCGAAAAATCTCTTGGATAGAAAAACAAAACAGTCCATTGTTTTTCAGATATGATATTAACTAACGATATTTTATCATAAAGAATCTTCTTTTTGCGAGAGTCATATCTTACAATATCACCCTCAAACAAAGGGGCAGATTTACCTATTCGAGGAATTGTTGGGGTCAAAATTGATTACCTATGTGCTAAATTAAACAAAATGTATAAAGTTTTGGCCATTAACAGACATACCAATGGTATAAAACTGTTAGAATTATTTCAAAATCATTCAAAAAACGAAACTACAGTATCAATGACTTTAGAAACATCAGAATCACTCAAACCAGGATGTACTGGAAGACTCAAGGATAATTCTGTCAAATTTTTAGCATTAGGACAATCAGCCTGAAATTCAGACATAGGGGCATAATTGTACAATAATGTAGGATAGTATATTCCAGAACCGACGCCTTTTTGACTCAAATACTCTTTCAATTCATCACGCTGATTGCAAAGTATCGTATATTGATGAAACACATGACCTCGACGATTTTCAGGAACTTTAACATATTTAGAGAATGATGCATTGTATTTATCTGCAATTTCTCGACGACGGGAATTGAATTTATCAAGTTTTGTTAATTGTACTCTTCCAATTGCAGCTGAAATATCAGTCATCCGATAATTATATCCAAATTCAGTATGCTGATATTGAGCAGTCATACCATGTGCTCTCAAAACTTTGCACAAGTTTGCAATTTTTTCATCATTTGTAGTAATGATTCCACCTTCTGAAGTAGTCATATTCTTAGTAGGGTAGAAACTAAACCATCCTGCATTGCCAAAACTTCCTGCTTTACGATTCCATGAATCTGCGCTATGAGCCTGTGCAGAGTCCTCTATCAGAACTAGATTGTTTTTCTTAGAAATTTCTATAAGTGACGGCATATCTGCCAATTCACCATAAAGATGCACAGGTTGTATTGCTTTTGTTTTATCTGTAATAGCAACCTCTACTTTTTTGGGATCTAAACAAAAACCATCCTCTTCAACATCAACAAAAACAGGTTTAGCACCAGCCATCATGATTGCTGATGCTGTCGCGAAAAATGTAAATGGCGTTGTAATAACTTCATCTCCAGGCCCAATATCGCTTGCAATCATTACCAAATGCCCTGCCGTGGTTCCATTACTTGTAGCTACAGCATACTTTACACCACACATTTTTGCAAATTCTTCTTCAAACTTAGCTACTTCTGGACCTTGAGCAATTATTCCAGATTGAAGAACTCTATCAACTGCTTCTCTCTCTTCGACTCCCAACTGAGGACTAGCTATTGGTATCACGCTTGTATAGCCAACACGTAGGTATTAAAAACGAGGGCTTTAGCCAAAATATGTTTGAAGAAACAAACTGGAAAACTATTAGCGCGGAACTTTTGGGTACTTTCTTCTTGGTCTTCTTTGGAGTAAATGAAGCTCTAGAAGAAGGTGGAATACAAGGCCTAATTACTTTAGCACTAACACTAATGGTGTTGGTACATGTTCTTGGACCTGTATCTGGATGTCACCTTAATCCAGTGATAACCATACCAACTCTATTATCTGGAAAAATTAGCCGTGATGATGCAATAGCATATATTGGAGCTCAAATTATTGGAGCAACAGCAGGTTTTGCATTATTTAATCAACTATTTCCAAGTAACGATTCTGATTTAGATATTATGATTTTCGCAATGATAGGTACGACTTTCTTTGTAACTTCTTTGTTAACTTCTCAAGACCCTGCCTCTATTGGAGCAACACTGTTTATTGTAGCTAGTACTGCTTTTGGTGACGTTAATCCAGTAGTCAGTCTTGGAAGCATGGTTGTTGGAGACTCTAGCTGGGCCTTCTTCGGAATAGTTGGATCTCTATTAGGATGTCTATGGGGTTGGTTGATTAAAGATAATATAATCGACCGTTGAACTTACAGAAGCTGAGTTACTTCTTCGACAGAACGTAACTCTTGGAAATATATCTGTTCAATAGAATCGTACATCTCGTCATCATCCTTTATGAGTGACAATACTTCCTCATATCCGGCAGCTGCCTTTTGTTCTGTTTTCAGTGCTTCCTTGAGCATAACCGTGTAATCTGTAGTATGTACTATCTCTGTTTGATCTCTATCTGTAACTGCTACACCACCTAACTTTACAATTTCTGCTCTAACCATGTTTGCATGAGTAGCTGACTCGCTAGCTTCTTCATCAAAAAATGGTTTAAGATGTAGTCTGTTAATTCCCCTAACATATGCGGAATAATGGGAGTAAAGTGCCATTGCACGCAATTCCCATGCAAGACCGCCATTAAGTTTCTCAACTAATTTTGAACTAGTCATATTGTCAAGTCAGATACTTAGCTTAAAAAACTTGTTATTTCATCGAGACTGAACTGGCAATGTCGCTGTTCTCGTCATAATTATCTTTTGTTTTTCCTCAAAATTTAACTTTTTAAGATCTGAGGTATTCCATTTAGTTATTGAATAATCAAAATTTTCATATGATATGATAGAATCATCAAATTCAATTAAATTATCTAAATTCTTGGGAATCTCACCAAAGGAAACCCAAGCAATTGATTTGTTGTCTGAATTTACTCCCCCTATTTCAATAGCTTTTGATATTTGTCTCTGAGCTGTCAAATAAAGTAATACTTCTGTTGACTTTTCCTTAGCTAGATTATATTTGTCTTCATGCGCTTTAGTCGCTAAATAAGCGGCCTGTTTTAAGTGAATAATACCACAAACAACTTTTGGATTGATTACTGCAAAATCTGAACTAATTAATGATTTTACGTCTTCGATATTTTCCGTTTTCAAATGACCGCTACCGACTTTAGGTTCCACAATGTGCAATCGACAGAGGATATTATATAACAGGTAGCGCGGTTCATATTGTCGGAGGAATGAACATGGATCCCGAAACTGATGAAAAATTTGCCCAAATAGAGAGTAGCCTGAGTTTGGAACAGCAAAGATTAGAGAAGTTATGGGATGCTTATGAACAACAGGAAAAAGATCTAAATGCAGCATTAGATCGTATCAATTTTCTAGAAGCTGACATTGATACAAAAGAAACCATGATTGCATCACTTCAAGAATTGCTCACCGAGAGAGACACAAAAATAACAGAATTGGAAGTTGAAAGGCAGAGACAAACCAAAGTTGAAGCAGAATATGCACCAAAAATTCAAGATATGGAAAATACCATGTCTGAACAAACTGAAAAATATGAACGCCTCCTATCAATAACTCAAGAAATGGAGGATGAATTAGATTTGGCTAGACGCTCATTACACGCTAGAGACAGTTGGTTTAATCTAAATGTAAGTAGTTTAGAATCAATATCTGAAGTAATTAAAGAATGGCGAAATATTCAAGCTGGCAAATTCCCACAACTTAAAGAAGCTAGTGGTCCTGGTGGAGGTAAAGACGAATTTGTAGATGCTGTATCTAAAATTAAAGGACTCGGGGCAATCAAGGCTGAAAATTTATACGATTCTGGGTTTCATACAATTGGAGATTTGAAAGCCGCAACTTTAGATGATATTTCAAGCGTAGTAGGATTTACAAAACTCAGTGCAAGTAAAGTCGTGAACGGCGCAAAAGACCTTTAAATTGATAGAAAATTTTCAATAACGCTCTCATTCCTAACTTCAGGATGAAATGATACTCCAAAAATATCCTTAGTTTTGTGTTTAATTACCTGATTACTAGTTTGACTCCTTGCTAATACTGTAAAATATTGTAGATTATCCACGGAATAATTGTGAATACTATAAGCCTGAAAATTACCATCACATAATGCATTGGTGTTTAAGGTCTCCACTTCAACCATTCCAATCTCTATATTTTTAATGATTTTATCCTCAAAAATACTGCAAATAATCTGCATTCCTGAGCAAATTCCAAGAATTGGTTTTCCAAAATTATATAGAATCTTCTTGAACTTATCGATATCTTTTTGATATGAATTATCATTAAGTGAAGTGCCACATATTAGGATCTTCGCAAATTCACTTGTATTTTCTTGTGTACATTCTGTGTAATGTAATATTTTATGATTGTCTTTCCCAACAATCTTAGAAATTGGAGTTACAAACTCTCTTTCACTTAATTTCTCACTGCAGGTAGAAATAATGAGGATGGTCACGTTAAAAGCGCCTCCTTAATTTCCAATCGACCTGAAAAATTTGAATAGTGTTTCTTTGACTCGACAATTCGTATTGATTTATGGAATAGAGGAGCGCTTAAAACAAACGATTCAAGCTCTCCACCCTCTCCTGCAGGATTTATCCTGTATCTTGATTCTAAAGACATCAAATCATCTACACATTCTGAATCAATACAACGTCCCAACCAAGTACCGTCAAATGGCTCTGCCGCCACTCCAGTGATAATCGACTCAATTTTATTAGATAATAATTCTTGAAGAAGCTGCTTTTGTGGCATCTGCCACAGTGGATTAAAACACCAAAGGCCTAGATTGTTACATATTTTTTGAATTCGTGTAGATTGGTAAACTGATGCTAATGCACCTGTAACAATACCTTCAATAGAATATTTTGAAATGGCTGACTCAATAATGGAACAAAGATCCGCCAATTCCTCCTCTTTAACACCACTCGTTTTTAATGTTAAATGATCTATTTCCATGGCTTTAGCTTGAAGTTTAGTCCATTCAATAGCCGGCGTATGAAACATCCAACTATCCTCTTTTTCAGATTCTAAAGTTAAAAGACAAGAAATTTTATGGTCTAATGAAGCATATTGAAGGGCAAGATAGGAATCCTTGCCTCCTGAAAACAAAACCGCTAATTTCATCTATATTTCCTTTTAGCAATCAGATAAACTTCACTTGACTGTTTACGTGATGCCTCAGGAGACAAAGTACGGACTGAACCAAATTCATCTATAACTTCCTTACGAAATTCTTGGAAGTCTGAACCTTCAAAAACTTTACAAACAAAAAATTTAGCCTTCCTTTCAGCTGCTATCTCTAAAGCTAATGATGATAATTCCACTGAACGTGCTTGATCGACAGAATAATTGCCAGATAGATTAGGACTCATATCTGAAATTACGGCATCAGCTTTAGGTGCAAGTTCTTCTAATTCACGTCTGATTTCAACCTCACGAAGATCGCCTTGAATAAATTGTGCTCCTTTTAGCGGCAGTATGTGTTGTAAATCAACTCCAATTAATTTTCCTTCTTCCCCTATAAATTCTAAAGCAACTTGAGACCATCCTCCGGGAGCTGCGCCCAAATCTAAGACTGTTGAACCCTCCTTGAAAATCTTACTTTTTTTCTGTATATCCATAAGTTTGTAAGCTGAACGAGCGCGATAACCTTCTCTACGGGCTTTCCTTTGAAATGCATCACTTCGGCCCTGGCGGCCTTGTCCTGGCATTTTACCCTCCAGCCTTCTTAAGAGCCCATTTAGCAGCATCACAAATCTTTCGATCGGCTCCAGTTTTTGTTCTATTCTCTATTAATGCTAAATGTGGTTTAACCAAAGTAGGTTTATTCGAGCCTATGTAACCTAAAGCTTTAACGACCTCTGTATGAACATACCAGTCTTCATTCTTTAGAGCCTTGGCTAGCTTAGGTACTGCATGAAAAACAACCATTGCATTCTTACTCCCTATTCTTCCAAGAGCGGTAGCTGAAGCTTTGCGTAATTCGGAAGATTTACTTCCAAGACCTTTAATCAAACCTGGAACGGCAGGTTTCATTACCTCAGGATTCGCGAGACCTAAAATACCTATACAATCGGCAGCTCTTTCCTTCAGACGTTCTCCAGAATTAAAGGCTCCAATAACTTCAGGTGCTAAAGCAACAGAAGGGACTGGATACTTTTTAGCAAATTCTGTTAAAATTACCACTGAATGATAGACTACACGCCAGTCATCATCTCCTAATGCTTTTTTGAGTTCAGGAAGTGCTGCCTTAGGTACTGTATTCAAGATTTTTACCAACGATTCTTGTGTCTGGTATCTAACGTCCTTATCTTCATCGCTTAATATTTCAAATAAGTCAGCTATTGTATCACTTTTCTTAGCGTCCGATTTAAGAGAAAAACGAGTCCAAATCTCGACCGTTTTACTTCTAACAGAAGGGTGAGGACTATCAAATGTTTCCTGAATTGCTCCAAAAATATCTTTGTCTCGAGATGGTTTGGATTTTCTCAGTTCCATCAATCCATCAATTATTGCTTCTTGGGTAGAACCTGGCTGATTAGGTAGTACTCTGATGAATGAATTTATTATTGGATCAGTCCATTTTTCATCAGTTTGTGCCTGAATTGTGAGAGCCTTGACGGCTGCAGTACGTTCCAATTCAGAACCGCTCTCCATTGCTACTAAATTTTTTTCTATTTTCTTATCTAAAGAAGCTAAACTTGAGCCCTCAGTCCACTCTTGAGCGGCTTCCTTCAAATTCTTGAATCTATCTAGTAAACCCACACTCACCCATAGGGGCTGTATAGTAATAAACCTCGCTTGACTGAAGGCATATGCCTATGTCGGCAGAAAAGTTCATTAGCGACAATGGAGCTGAAGTCCATGATAGAGTTAGAATAGAAACTGAATCCATGACTTATGAAGGATTAATAATGCCTAAACACAACTTTTCTGAAGAAAATATCATGATTGTAAAATTAGATAATGGATATAATATTGGAGTGTCAACGGAAGGAGCAAAGTTGTCTGTTCTTTCGAAGGCAAAACCCAAAGAGACTGTAGTAGAAACAAAAAAGAAAAATAAAGATCTCCAAAACATTACAATCCTAGGAACAGGAGGGACTATTGCATCATTTATTGATTACAAAACAGGTGCAGTAAGCCCTGCAATCACAGCAGAACAACTAGTGAATTCTGTTAAGGCTTTAGACGAGATTGCTAACATCAATGCTGAACCACTTTTTTCATTGGCGTCCGAGGATATGAAACCTAACCATTGGGAAGATATGGCCATTAAAGTAAAAGAAATACATGACAAAAACAATCATGGAATTGTAATCGGCCATGGAACTGATACCATGGCATATTCTGCTGCCGCTCTTGCATTCCAACTTCCTGAAATATCAAATCCCGTTGTATTTACAGGTGCCCAACGTAGCCCAGACAGACCTTCTAGTGACGCGCACTTAAACTTAGTTGGTGCAGCTAAAACCGCTATGAGCGATTTAGGTGAAGTCTGTATAGCTATGCACGAAACTACTGACGATCGAAATGTTGCAATATGGAGAGGTAATCGCGCTAGAAAAGCACATAGCTCTATGAGAAATGCATTTACCTCACCAAATGAAGGACCTATAGGGATTGTAAGCGATAAAATAGAATGGAAAAGAAAATACAAATCAACTTCGGAAAAAACTGCAATAAAAGCTGGCTTTGACGATAATATTGGGATGGTTTGGTCACATCCCGGATTAAGTGTTCAAGATTGGGAGAACATTGCAAACGGGAAAAATGGTATCATTATTGCAGGAACAGGATTAGGACATATAAATTCTGAATTATTGGATGTTATTGGTAAAACAACCAAAAATATTCCAGTTACTATGTCCAGCCAATGTCTTTCAGGTTCAACTAATCTAAATGTTTATAGAAATGGAAGAAAACTACTAGAAAAGGGAGTGGTGGAAACTTATGACATGTTACCAGAAACTGCCCTTGTGAAGATGATGTGGTTATCAAAACATCATCCAGATGAAATAAATGAAATGATGGGGAAGAATTTAGTAGGTGAAATTTCAAATTCTAGAAAACTAGATTAAGGAAATCTCTTTAGACCGCAGTCTCATTGTTGACGTATGATTAATCCACAATTGGAAAAATTAGCAGACGTACTTATCAACCATTCATGCGCTCTAGAAAAAGGTGAAAAATTACTGATTGAAGCTTTTGATATTCCTCAAGAAATGGTAATTGCAACCATACGTGCTGCAAGAAAAGCTGGTGGTGAACCATTTGTTACTTGGAAAAATAACTTGATTATCAAAGAATTGATATCTGATACAAGCGATGATCATATGGGGCTTATTGGAGATGTAGAAAAATTTAGAATGGAAAAAATGGATGCATATATTGGATTAAGAGGTAGTTTGAACATCTCTGAAATGTCTGATGTTGATTCAGAAAAGATGGCTGTTTATCAATCACAATTATTACAAAAAGTACATTTTCAAGAGAGAGTGGCGAACACAAAATGGGTTGTACTAAGATGGCCTACTCCCTCTATGGCTCAACAAGCAAATATGTCTACTGAAGCTTTTGAAAAGTTCTATTTCGATGTTTGCTGCCTAGATTATAAGAAAATGGATGAAGCAATGAAACCTTTAGAAAAATTAATGACAGATACAGAGAAAGTTCACATAAAGGGACCTGGAACCGATTTGAAATTCTCAATTAAAGGAATACCTGCAATAAGATGTGCAGGAGAACGAAACATACCAGATGGTGAATGTTTTACAGCACCCGTTAAAGATTCAGTTGAAGGTCACATCCAATTTAATGCAGAAACGCTCTATCATGGTACGGTATTCAATGATATTAGATTAGAATTTGAAAAAGGTAAAGTTGTGAAAGCTACAGGAAGCGATGATGAAAAAATAAATTCAATTTTAGATTCAGATGAAGGCGCAAGATATATCGGTGAATTCGCTATTGCATTTAATCCCTACATAACTGAACCAATGAAAGATATTCTATTTGATGAGAAAATAGCTGGAAGTTTCCATTTCACTCCTGGAAACGCTTACGATATTGCAGACAATGGAAATAGATCTGACGTACATTGGGACATGGTACTTATTCAAAGACCTGATTATGGGGGTGGAGAAATTTGGTTCGATGATGTCCTAATCAGAAAAGACGGTGAATTCATTTTACCAGAACTAAAGGGACTGAATCAAGAAAATTTGATATAAGATGAACGAAGACGACAGAGATGATGCAATCGCTAGTGCTGAACAGGCCGGCCTATATTATTCAAGTGATTCTGAATCTGGATATACTCGTCAAATAAAAGAAGAGGAACATATCTTTCTAGATACAAATGGAAAACCATTGAAGGGAAAAAGAGATCTAAAAAGAATAGAGGAAATGAGGATTCCTCCCGCATGGACTGATATCTGGATATGTGGAGAGAAAAATGGCCATTTGCAAGCTACAGGTATTGATGCAAAGAAAAGAAAACAATACATCTATCATCGAATATGGACTCAACTTAGAAGTGAGGCAAAATTCGATAAAATGTCCACATTTGGAAGGGTTTTACCAAAAATCAGAGATAAATATTTTGAAGATCTAGCCAATGAAGGTAACAAAAAACAGAAAGATTTGCCTTATGAGAGAGTAATGGCACTAATTGTTAGATTATTAGATACTACATTTATTAGAATAGGAAATGAGACTTCAAGAGATGATGAAGAAAAAGCAACATATGGATTGTCAACAATGCAAGACGAACATATGGAATTTGAACCTACGGAGATAACTGATGATGCCGACAAATGGTATGACTCTCAAGTAGGAGGCAAATTTACATTTGTTGGAAAGAGTAACAAAAAACATGAAATAGAAATTAATGACGAAGAAATACCTGATTTACCTGCTCTCGTAATGATGTGTAAAGATGCCAAAAAAGGAAAAAATGATGATTTGTTTTTATTTTATGATGAAAAAGGAAATGAACAAGATGTAAAGGCATATCATGTGAATGAATATATCCAGGATATCTCTGGAGAAAAATTTACAGCTAAAGATTTTAGAACATGGGGTGGAACTAAACTTGCAGCAAAATCAATTGCTGAATTCCGAAAGAAAGATGACAAAAAACAGCGGAAGAAAAATATAACTAAAATGGTAAAAGAAGTTTCTATTAAATTAGGAAACACACCTGCTGTTTGTAGAGGATCCTACATTCACCCTAGATTCTTAAATGATTATCTTAGAGGTTCTTTTTTCAGATTGTGGAAAGAAACCTTGGGGGAACAAATGTATCCTCTTACTGAAAATGAAAGTCGTGTTATCAGGTATTTAGAAAATAGATAAGTTTAAACACCCTAAGTGTATAGCATAGTAATGGGGCTTAGTGACCTTACTGCTGCTGACAAAAAAGTCTACGAATACCTAAAAATTAATGATTTTGTAGAAAAAGCTTGGTCTACTAAGAAAGCTGCTACTGCATTAAAAATGAAAGAAGATGATGTCTATGAATCTCTTTCAAATCTTGCTGAATATATGAGAAATAATATCCATATTCATTACAAAGATGGATCTATTCGCATTGGGGCGAATTAACTATTCAGTGTAAATAATTTCCAATCACCTTTTCCATCAAGATAGCCTAATCTTACTCCACAATCAATCCAACCATGTGCATAATTGATAGCTGCAAAGGCATCATCACCACGTCCATCATCTAAGAAATATTTTGCATCTGAATAATATGCATTGACCATCCCCAGTATATCTTCGGCCTTAGCATGGTTATCACTTCCAGGCTTTCCAATAATAGATACTTTTTCCAAAGCTTTGGCCGTTAAACCCAAATATTTGTCTATTCTTTCACTAGTTACTGAGAATTCAGTCATGGTTGGTGAAAGATTGTGGTCTTAATCTTTATTGACCGTAAATTATTAAGTGTTCAGCAATAATGCCATTTTGTGTACCAAAAAGGTGTAAGCCTAATTTGCGCGTTAATGTTTCTATCCATGACCTTGTTTTTTGTTCCAAATACTGAAGCTGAGACGGTTCTGACTGGAGGTACTGAACATATACACCTTAATATGAAAGAAATGAATGATTTATCGCCTGAAACTTGGGGAGACAATACTAGAGAAGCAATCAAGGAAAATCCACCAAGATCTTGGGAGAACTTCATTTCAGGGGATGTTGGAAGAACTCGCGAATGGAAAGATGTTGGAACTTGGACGACAGCGAATGGAAATGTGTTTGATATAGGATTAGGCGGCCCCGTAAAATTTAACATCTGGTGGAGAGAAACCGACGAAGGACAAGATGACGGTTATGATGCGCAGGTTCAATATCGCTTCAGATTAAATATTGATGGACAAGATGCTGCATATTACACTGATGAAGGAGGCGGAGACCATGAATGTGCACAGTCTAAACCATGTGAATGGAATGGGCAGGTTGGCAATATTAATATTAGTTCAGCACCTACTGGTGCTATTCTTGATATAGAAATTGAATACTGGGCTTTTTCGGATATAGAGATATACTATGATAATGTAAGCTTCAATAGCGGAGTAGCTTTTGGTGCTGACGCAATTAAATTTGGTCAATCAGGTATTAATGGACAAGCTGTTAGTTTTGATTTTGTTCAAGCTTGGGATACTGACGCAGAAGAAGCTGTAGATGGAAACACCATTAGGCTAATCGTAGATGGAGTTGGCTTGAATAGTTCACTTCAAAAAAGTGGTTACCCTATTGTTGAAGATGGTTTGGATTATGACCTAAATGGAACAACTATCACCTCTACAAAGATTACCTGGTATGTTGATGATGAGTATGCAAAACTGGATCAATCTGTTATTAGTTTCTCACTAACTAGAAGAAGTTGTGATAGTGCACCACCTATAGAATTTAAAACCGTAGATATATTGAAACAAGGTTCTGGAAGTTCGAGTGATGACGAAGGTGGTTTACCTGTTCCTGGTTTTAATTTTATTTTAGTTATTTTTACTCTCTTTTGCGTAGTTTATTCTAGAAGAGAACTTTAATAAAACGAACCCAATGGACGTAGTCCATGAGATGGATTACAGCGTGCTTAGTGCTCGTATTTTCGACCTTGATTTTGGCTTCAATGAGCGTGAATGCTGAGGAACCTACGTATGAGAATCCTGAATTACAACTTAAATTCAACTTAAAAGAAGATAAAGAAAGTTTAACGCCTCAAAATAAACTACCTATGGATCCTGAGGCTCACAGTACTGGAAGGGCAGAATATACACAATATCCTTTATTCAGAACAGATAGACAACCCACTCAAGTAGGGACATGGACAAGTGATCCCGTAGAATTTGATATGTCCATAAATATCGAAACTACCGATATCTGGTGGGAAGTTAAAGGAGAAGACTATGAGCCTGATTGTGAATGGACTTTCTATATTCATCACAACGATCAACAAGTGAGTGAAAATACTGAAGCTTGTCAAGGTGATGGAGCCAATTTAGAGAAAGAAACATACAATATTGGTACTGCAATCGAATTAGCTGCCGGAGACACATTTGCCCTTGAATTATGGTATGAAGGTTGGGAAGATGTAGATATTTATCATGATAATGTAACGTATGATACTGGTATGAATGTTAAAGGAAATCACATCTTTTTCTTTGGTGCAATGTGGAAAGGTTCTGAAGTTAATGTAGAATTTGCTGAAGCTTGGCCTACAAATTGGGATACTAATCTTGATGGCGGATTTGTAATGCTTATGGGAGATGAGGGATATATGGCTGATAACAAAAAAGCAGAGGTCACTGAAGGCTCTGAATATGCCATTACCTTAACTAATGGTACTGCCGAAATAACTTCCACAATAATAACTTGGACTGAAGTTACTGGCAATGGAATCTCTCTTATGATGGATTACACTACTTTTGATCACATGCCTGCCGGCGGTAATGGTTCAGCAAATGGCACAGGTAATCAAGCCATTGTAACTGTTAACCTAATGAAAGCTACACAATTGCTTGGAGATGAGGATGGTCTTCTAGGTTTACCTGGATTCGAAATTATCTTAGCTGTTCCTGCTTTAGCTTTTGTAGCAAGAAGATTTAGGAACTAAGCGAAAGCATCTTTTGTATTGGTTTAGAAGCACGTTGAATAGTACTCTCTGAAAGTACAACTTCCCATTTTGATAAATCCGCACCTGAATCTATAGCCTCAAGAATTGGTTTTATTTTGTTCAATGATATTTTAGCCATATGATTGCAACGAACTGAACATGCTGTAGCAAATTCTACGGAAGGAAATTCTTCCATCAAATTTGAGGTTAATTCACATTCCGAAGCTATGAACGCCTTCTCAAGGTTACCACCTTCTACTCTTTTTGCAATATCATTTCTTATTTGTGCCGTACTTCCATAATAATCAGCTTCCTGAAGGACTTCAGGTTTACATTCCCAATGAACATACATCATTCTTTTTGGATGGTTTTTGCCAATTTCAAATGATTCTCTTATAGCAATTATGTCCTCTAAAGTGAATTTTTCATGAACTTCACAAACTGCTCCCTTAGCACTATTCTCTTTGCCGGGATACAAAATTTTCTTTTGACCCTCCAATACATTTTCTAAATTCTGAGCAAAGAAGAGATCCGGAACAAAAATTAATTCATCACCCGGCATCTTCATAGCAATTTCTTCGGCATTTGCTGAAGTACAGCATACATCACATTCGGCCTTAGCATCAGCATAACTATTGATGTAAATCATCACTGGAACATCCGGATATTTTTCCTTAAGAATCCTCACATCTTCTGCACCAAAATCATCTGCAAGAGAACAACCTGCTGTTTTATCTGCTATCAAAACTTTTTTGTTAGGATTAAGAATTTTAGCAGTTTCTGCCATAAATCTTACGCCGTTAAATATGATAAAGTCTGAATCTGTTTGGACTGCACTCATACTCAAAGCAAGAGAATCTCCCTGTTCGCCCTGATCTGAGAGTCCAAAAACTAACGGTTCCATGTAATTGTGGCCTAAAATTACAGCATTGTGCTTTTTCTTCAATTCTAAAATTCGATATACTGTTTCTGCATGAAGCTCAATGTCAACAGGAGTTAGATTCGGATTGTTTCGTGAATAAATCTCTGCTTTTACAGACTCTAAAGTAAGTTCTTCCATCCCTGCAGAACTAGATTCCATGGTTACCCAAATATGTCTTAATATGCAGGAATATAAGAGTGATGTTAAGGCCTAGACCAAGGCGAGTTTTAAATAGGACCAATTTAGTCCAATTACTCTGGGGCACATACACATGATGAGAATCAACAAACTTACGGACTATAGTATCATAATTATGACGGAGATTGCAGCAATGGGCTCAACAAAAGTACATACTGCAAAAGAAATTTCCAAACGAACTAATATCCCTTTACCAACTGTAACTAGGCTTCTAAAGAAACTGTCAAACAGTGGATTGTTAACCTCTCAAAGAGGAAACCAGGGAGGGTATGCATTGGCTGAATCTTCAACAACGATTTCGATTGCTTCAATAATTGAATCTATAGAAGGGCCAATTGCTTTAACTGAATGTTCCACAAATGAATGCGCCTGTTCTTATGAATCAAAATGTAGTGTCGAAGTACCATGGCAAAAGATCAATAAAACTGTCAAATCTGCTCTTGAAGAAATAAAATTGAATGAAATGATTCACAATCATGGAAATGAATTATTGACGTTATCAATTGATGGCGGTAATCTTTGAATCAAGAATCTGAAACTGAAATGTTAAAGGAATACGCTGAACAGGAATACAAATATGGATTCGTAACAGATATTGAGTCAGAAACATTACCTCCTGGCTTGAATGAAAAAGTAATTAAATTCATTTCAAAGAAAAAAGGAGAACCTAAATGGTTAACTGAATGGCGACTAAAAGCTTACAAAATATGGTTAAAAATGGAGGAACCGCATTGGGCTAATGTTGACTATCCAGCTATTAATTATCAAGGAATTAGCTATTATTCAGCCCCTAAAAATGCATCTGATGGACCTCAAAGTCTAGAAGACGTTGATCCTGAATTGATAGAAACTTACAACAAATTAGGAATACCTCTTGAAGAACAAGAAATACTAGCTGGTGTTGCTGTAGATGCTGTATTTGATTCAATGTCTGTAGCTACAACCTTCAAAAAGAGGTTAGCTGAAAAAGGAGTTATCTTTTGTTCTATTTCAGAAGCTGTAAAAGAACATCCTGAATTAATTAAGAAATATATGGGTTCAGTTGTACCACAATCAGATAATTTCTACGCTGCTTTAAACTCGGCAGTTTTCACAGATGGATCTTTCTGTTATATTCCGCCAGGAACAAAATGTCCTATGGAATTATCCACATATTTTAGAATTAATGAGCAGAATACAGGACAATTTGAAAGAACTTTGATTGTGGCAGACAAAGGAGCTTATGTTTCATATCTTGAAGGCTGTACAGCACCAAAAAGGGATGAAAATCAACTGCATGCAGCAGTTGTAGAATTAGTAGCATTAGATGATGCTGAAATAAAATATTCAACTGTTCAAAATTGGTATCCGGGAGACAAAGAAGGTAAAGGTGGAATCTATAATTTTGTTACTAAAAGAGGCGCATGCAG
>CAZOEZ010000001.1:0-125206 GCA_964578995.1 uncultured archaeon | reverse complement strand
TGCTTCAACTATAAATGCAGTCAAAACAATTCCTAATATTGCAAATAAGATTAGAACGCCTTCCATACTAGCACCCTTCAGTTTTTCAGGTCTTACAATCAACCTACGATATAGAGAAACTAAGATTCCAATTCCAGCCATAGTATATCCTATATCCACTATTAAATTCCATATATTTACTAGATATATTTTCTCAAGCAATTCAGCAAATAGCCCTCCAGTTCCTAGATCGATTACATCACTTACAAGCATCAAAAATCCCCAGAAAATTAAGGCATGAGCGTATCCTGCAAGTTTATCTTCTACGACTTTTCGCTGTCCTAACCAATCGGTTAGAAATTCTTTTATTCGTTGTTTCCAAGAATCAAATCGATCATCATCTTTACCTAATCGAATCAATTTTACTATGAATCCGACTTGGTATACATGTAGCCCTATAGCAATTAATGCCCATAAACCTAGAATAGCGTACCAAGGAATATCGTAATAATCGTGGAAAGGGTCCATTATATTGCCACCATTGTTTTTAGTTTGTCCATGCTATTTAAACATCTCCCAGATCTACTTTTATTGTAAACATATCACCATCTATAGCCTTTAATTTCCCTCTTAAAAATATTGGTGAGATGACTTCAACAACTCTTCTATAATGTGTTCTTTTAGGAGAGATAATTGCACATTCTTTTACAATTTCTTTACCGTTTTTTAATGAGCATTTGAAAACCCAAGCTTTTCCAAATGTTCTTCCTTCCTGTTCAAAACCTTCAATTACGATTCCTTCAGCTGCTTTCATGGCCTCAATTTTTGGAACTTCATCATCATTTAGTCTAAGGTTAAATGTCCCTTCATAGGGTTTCCAATTGAGTTTCTTCTGAAATTGCTTCATGTATCCTTTTTTTGATATGTAATATCCACCTTCACCTAACCCAGTTTCTAGAATTCCTTTCATTTCTATTTCTTTTTGGGTTCCAAAAATCAGACTATATTCTGAAAATTCTTTTCTAAGTATAGCGATTCCTTTGTTTAGCACAGTAACGACTTGACCACCTTGTGCTAATCTTCTTTCTAAGTATCCTTTTTCTACTAATTCAATTAGATATCTTGAAGCTGATTGCTGGCTAACTCCTAGATTCTTAGAAAGATTAATTGATGAAACATGGATTGGATGTCTAGTACCACCCTGTAAAGCTAGAAATTTCAAGGCTGAAAGTAAATTAGGTTTCAGTCGTCATCCTCCTTTATCAGGTCTTGTAGTTGCGATTTCTGATCATCAGACATATTTTCCATTGCTTTTCTAGATTGATCTACTAAATCACCCATTATTATACTGTAAACTAATGGCACTAAAGTATTACTTTCTATTCTAGCTTCATAATCTTCTTTAGCAGAATCTCTTTGTGTTCTTAATTGCTCTACAGTCATTTGACCTTCACCTAGGCCCTTGCAAGCTTTGTCTGTCACAAAATATTTTTCTCCATTGTAATTTAATGGATAGGCTTGACAATTTAGGGGCATATCATGATAAACCTGACAATTCTTGTTTTTGTCATCATACATGGGACAGCCCTTTGCTCCTTCTTTTGTTTCTAAAACTAGTTGTGGAAAACCTTTAGACATATCCATACCTATACTTTGGGAAACGCTAGCTAAGACTCCACTTTTGCGCCATCTTACTATATCACTAAAAGAAACGGGAACTCCCTCAATACTTGAGCAATACTGTCCACATCTGACGCAGTTGTAGACAAATTTTGGAGCATTTTTTGGTTTTTCTTCAGTCATCACTATACCCGTTTTTGAGTATTAACTTAATTGCGCTTAATAATGATGTTCCCACAGTTTGTTTTTTACTCTTATTTTTTTCAGAGACTTTATTTTCTTTATTCTACGCGTAGGATATCAACTCTTTTATTTACCCCCGGCAATAACAGGAAGGTGTGAATGCTTATGAGAACAAGTAAGATATTAACGATAGCAGTGGCCTTTGCCCTTTTGGCGTCAGCTTTGATGCCAATTTTCGGTATTGGTCCAGTCGCTGATGCAGCGGCAGACGATCCAGTTGAAGTTAAGATAGGAATGCTTAACCCAATCACAGGTCCAATAGCAGTTTATGCTCCAGCTTTTACAGATGCAGCAAATCTAGCAATTAGTCACCTTAATGATGGGCAAGCAGATTATCACTTCTCCTTGGTAGAGGGCGATTCAGGTTGTGACGGAACTACAGCAGCTTCAGCAGCTCAGACTCTGGTCGATTCAGATGTTGTGGGTATTGCAGGAGCAGCATGTTCAGGTGCAACTCTTGGAGCGCAACCAGTAGCAAGTGGAGCAAGTGTACCAATGGTATCCTACGCTTCAACATCACCAGCTCTTACAGCAGCTGACGATGGAGATTTCTTGTTCCGTGTTGTCCCAAGTGATGCTCAACAAGGTGTAGCTATGGCCACTATGGCTGGAGCACACGGTTGGCAGAACCCTGGATTAATCTATATGTCCAATGATTACGGCGCAGGTTTAGCTGGAGTAGTCAAAGCAGCATATGCAGCCGCTGGTGTTACTGAAATGTGTGTAGACATCGCTTATGATGACGACACAACTGACTTCAGTACACAAGTTGGAGCGCTTGCAGCAGCTGGTTGTGATAGTTTAATCACAGTGACTTATGCAAACGATGGAGCCGCTCTATTGGAGGAAATGGCATTACAAGGTATTGAGGGTCCAACCTCACCAGTATGTTCAGCAGACTGTCCATTCCCAGTAATGGGTGCAGATGGTATTGCAGACATGGGTTTCCTTGCAGCTTTCAGTGATCCTTCTGCAGCAGGTGGAGTAATAGCTACAAAACCAGCTTCAGGATCAGGTAGTGATGCTAAGACTGCTTTCGAGGCAGCTTGGGCAGAGTACTACGTTGATGATGACGGTAACCCCGGTAATGCATCAGCAGCAATCTATACTCACGAAACATACGATGCAGTAACCATGATTGGTCACGCAGCTATGAACGCAGGATGTGCCTCACAGACTTGTGGCGCCGATGTCCGTGATGCTCTTAGAGCGTTAGGAGACGGTTACACAGGTGCAAGTGGAACTCATTCATTTGACGCTGTAGGAGATGTAGCAGGTTCAGGTTATGATGTATGTCAGTTCGTTCCAGTTATTGTAGATGGTCAGCCATCACTTGACTTGGCATGTACTGGTCACTTTGGAACTTCTTTGACTTTCCCAGGTGCAGCAAATATCAAAATCGGTATGCTAAATCCAATAACTGGCCCAATTGCAGTTTATGCACCAGGTTTCACTATAGCCTCGCAGGTAGCAATTACTTACATGAACACAATATCTCCATTAAGTTTCCAATTTGAACTAATAATGGCAGATTCAGGTTGTGATGGAACTACTGCAGCTACAGGAGCTCAGACTCTAATTGATGCAGGCGTTGTTGGTATTGCAGGAGCAGCATGTTCAGGAGCAACTCTTGGAGCTATTGAAGTAGCCAAGACCGCAGGAGTACCAATGGTATCCTACGCTTCAACTTCACCAGCAATAACAAACCACGATGATAGCGGTTATCTATTCAGAGTCGTGCCAAGTGATGCCCAACAGGGTGCAGCACTTGCAGATGCTTACACAGCATCAGGTTACAGCAGCCCAGCACTTCTTTCAATGACCAATGATTACGGAGCAGGTTTTGCATCCGCATTCAAGGATAACTATGGTGGTGAACTTTGTGCAGAAGCAACCTATGATGACGATACAACCGACTTTACTGCAACTGTAGAATCAGTAGCATCAAGTGGTTGTGACTCAGTTGTAATGGTTACATATGCAACAGATGGAGCTTACATTGCTGAAGAAATGGCCACACAAGGTTTGGACATCCCAATTTTTGGTGGTGATGGAATTGCAGACGTTAGTTTTGCAAATGCTTTCACTGACACATCATTGGTAAGCGGAATAACCGTAACTAAGCCAGCAGCAGGTCCATCTTCTTCATTGGGTGCCATGTTTGATATGTTCTATGGTGCAGCTGCAACAGCTGCAGGTTACGAGGGTGGTATCTACACAAGAGAAGTTTTCGATGCAGTCGCAATTATTGGTCTTGCAGAGGCAACAGCTCTTAGAACACCTGTAGCAGATGATGGAGCTAAGGATATGCTAGGAACTGTTGTAGCAGCTCAAGGCGCACCACAAGATGGAGCTAGTGGATCCCACGAGTTCGATGCAAATGGTGATGTTGCAGGTTCCGGATTTGATGTATGTACTTTCGGTACAGACACAGACGGAAACACAATATTAGACTGCCACAGTTCATGGGGCTTGTTTGAGGGCCTTACAGATGGTGGTATAGCCAAGAAGCCAGCACCAGCAGATGTTCCAGGATGTATGAATAGTACAGCCAATAACTACAATGCAGATGCAACTTCGGACGACGGTTCTTGTACATTTGATACAGTAGAACCAGAGCCAGAACCAGAGCCAGAACCAGAGCCAGAGCCTGAAGAAGAGGACGAGGTTCCAGGATTCGGACTATTGGCCGCAGTCGCCGCAATTGGCGTAGCACTAATTCTCCGCAGAAGACTCTAAGTCTAATCTGACCGAGAAAAAGAACTCATAAGCAAATAGGGGCGGTCACAGAAACGTGGCCGTCCTGCTGCGAGGGTTTGTCTGTTATAGCAACCCCTTAGTTAGCACCAGTGTTGGAGGATAGATTTGGATAGAGAAGACCCTAAAGATGTTTCAGCAGCAGATGTGTCGAGATACATCCGTGAAGGTTGGGATTCAATTCCACTTAATCTAAAGATTGCATTCATAGCCTTCTTAGATGCATCATATGGTCTTCGTAATCAAAGTGGTATATTATCAATAATAATTCATGGAGATCCATTATGGATTGTACAATTTTTTGAGTATGTCCTATCCAGTATGTATATTCTTTATTTTATTTTTAATTCATTAAAAGGATGGCTCAGGACTTTCTTTACAGTCATTACACCTGTTCTTATTCTAATCATATTTGCATTTTGTCTTGATCAGCTCTTTACTGGGCAAGAAACTACAGCATCAACCAGTTTTAATCTAAGTTCTACATTCTTTAGTGGTTTGTATTGGGGTTCAGCATATCTCTCCATAGCTGTTGGTCTTACTGTAATCTACAAAGTACAAAAGTTTGGCAACTTTGCACAGGCTGAGATGATGCTTGTTGGTGCCTATGTGGGTTTTACAATGATGTGGAGTCCTTTCTTTTACACAATAATAGATGGTAAAAAAACTTTAAACATTGACGTAAAGAAAGATGAAATTTTAACATGGGATTTGTTATTCTGGGCTTGTATTTCAGGTTTTGTAATAGCCGGCCTTCTTGGTGTCTTAATTGACAGATTAGTTTATCGTCGATTCCGAATGAAGAATGCACTACCACAGGCAATGATGATTGCTTCTTTAGGTGTGGCTATGATAATGCGGGGCATTCTTTACTTGAGATATGGTGCTGAACAGTTCTTATTTGTTCCTGATATAGATTGGCGTCTTTCAACTTCTCGAACAGAATTTTCTCAAGATAGTCAACCATTCTATGGATATTGGCCTGATTCTATGAATCAGACAGTAAGATTCCGTTTTGGCGAAAGAACATCTGTCAAAGACCATAGCAATATGGATCAAACAGCATGTATCGAGGAAAGCAAATTAGATAATTTTGCATCAACTTGGGATGCAGATTCTGGGATATGTACGGTAACGGAATATTTATCATTCTTTGAATCCGCAGAGTCATCATATTTTTTACAGTATACTAAATCATCATTGATTATTGGCGTGTTTGGTGCTGTAATTTTGTTAATATTAATGCTCAATAGAACTAGATTGGGTAGACAGATGCGTGCTGTTGCCGATAATCCAGACTTAGCAGCATCATCTGGAATCAATGTTGAGCGTGTACATGCAATAACTGCATTCTTAGCAGCAGGCATGTCTGGTTTTGGAGGTGTATTGTTTGGCATGTATGTTAGGGTTAATCCAGAAGTTGGATTGAGTATACTTCTGCCGGCATTTTCGGTTATTGTTCTTGGAACACTTGGTTCAGTAAGAGGGGCTTTGATTGCTTCAGTTATAGTTGGTTTAGTTCGTTCTATATCTGAACCTATTCTGATTGGGGCCGGTAGTGAATTAGATCGGCCATCTTACGCGGCTTTTGGCGAAGCTATGCCATACATGTTCTTGATAGCAGTTTTGATGGTTATGCCCAAAGGTTTGGGTCATGCCTTAGATGAGTGGGGTGTTGAAAGGGCTAAAAGGAAGAAAGCGTGGAATTTTTCAGAATTCTCTGTGCCCGAAGTACCTCCACGAATAACAAATCTTCTCAATAGTTTTCGTTTTCCTGGAAATAAATTTATATCAAGCAAGATTAAGGATTTTGATAAACCAATTGAGGGTACAGTCTTAATTTTAGGTATAATTCAAATATTAATAGTAAGTGTTCTTGATATTTACACTTCAGGCCAAGGAACTGCATATTATCTAATTGATTTCATCTATCTTTTACTAGAAATTGTAGGCTTGTTCATGATTTATTTTTCTTTGGCACACTATCAAACAGACATTAAGTTGTACATTATTGACATTTATTTCCAAGTTAATGATTCTAGTATTGAGCAAAGAAGAATACTTTTGGGTTCTGGATTCTTTATTTTATTTCTTTTCTATGGGCTTGATTTTTTGATTGGTGGTGTAGGCACTCTTTACTTAGCATTAGATTATATTTTTCTCATAGCGCAATTATTTGGATTATTGATGATTCTGTTCTCTTTATTCCTTTTAGTTGGTAGTTTAGGGTCAATCCTTTCCCCTACAGAATCTTCTGATACTACAATTTACGGCTTTAGAAGTGTAAATACAGTTATTAGGAAAACTAAGGATATATATCCTAAAATATGGGGTGAAGTATTACACAGGCTTAATTTGCTGCTCATAATTGTAGCTTTACTTTTATTGATATTTGAACCATCAATAGAACCTAGTTCCGCACGTGATACTGAATCTACACTTTATGTTACTGAGATTGCATATATTTTAATTATTTTTTCTTTTAGAGACTTAATTCGCTTTAGTTCTAAAGCTATAGAGCCAGTTCAGAAGGTTTTAGGGGAATTTATGAAGATTGCAGGAAATCATGTAAATTTCCAAGCATTAGTCTTTGGGATTCTGTTAGTTTCCTTTAACCATTTATTCTGGGGCTTTATTTTGCTTCTTTATTCATCTAACGATTTGGTAAAATTAGCGTCTGATTGGTATTCAGATCGTCAGGAATCTATTAACTTTGAATTTCTTCCTAAATATGGCAGGGCTAGTGAAAAGGGTTCTTGGTTTACTTTTATTTGTATCCTAGTTGTTCTAATTTATATTGCAGATTGGTTGCCAAGCGTTACAAAATTCACTAAGTCAATGCAAATTTCTAGGATAATTGTATTGGTTTGTATCTTTTCAATTTTGGCTATTTCATTGAATCTCCATACTGGATTCACGGGTATGACTAATTTTGGAGTTATTTTCTTTGCAGGTCTTGGGGCGATTACAGTAGCTATTCTAACAGTTCCTGAAGAGAGACCTGGTGGGCATGGTTGGGCACCTATTCTTGGAGGTATTTTCACTAACAATTTTGGTTCAGCAATTCTTGCAGCAGTCTTTGTTTCAGGCCTTGCAGGTTGGCTACTTGCTTATCCGACGGCAAATCTTCGTATGGATTATTTTGCTATAGTTACAATATCATTGGGAGAAATTGTCAGAATATCTATGAGGGCCGAACCACTTCTAAGAGCTGGAACTGGGACAACAGCAATAGGAATCTCACTGTATAACCTTCCGTTAGAACATTGGTGGGTGACAACTATGGATGATTCCGTAGGTAAGTGGTTGGATCTTGGTCAAGCAGCCCCTTATACCATACTTTTGGCAGTAATTGCTTTGTTATCATTTGCTTCTATATGGATAATAGTAGAAATGATACAGGCCTCACCTTGGGGCCGTATACTACGAGCAATTAGAGAAGATGAAGAAGTTACTATGCATCATGGGCACAATGTTTTCCAGCACAAGGCAATGAGTTTGGCTCTAGGTGCAGCAATAGCAGGATTTGGTGGTGGATTATGGGCTTGGTTGAATTCTAGTGTCTTAGATGACTTCATGAGTCCTGTAAAATCAACATTCTTGATATGGGCGGCTTTTATTGTTGGTGGAAGAGCAAATAATAGAGGAATGATTATTGGAGCTTTCATCATAGCTTTAACAGAGCCTCTGTTCAACTTACTTTCTGCAGCAAGGGGAGATACAGACAGTATGTTCCATGATAATATTAGTGATATTGATGGAGCTCTTGCATGGTTTATTCTAGATATAGTGGGTGTAGTGAATAGCGATCTTTCAATAATTGAAGTCTTTGGTTCGACGAATCCTGAAAAAATCACGGTGAATTTAACATATTTCAAATTGATGCTGATTGGGATTGTTATCCTGTCCAGTTTGCTTATATCCGAACGTGGTTTGCTACCGGAAGTTCCTAAAAGACCTGAAAATCCTGATTTAATAGAGCCAGGCGTCCCGAAGTATGTATGGGTTCTTGTTGTTGCATCTGTATTAATTATTGAAATATTTATTTTGGGGGTAATATGATGAGTTCCGTTCTTCGAGTTACCAATATGACTAAAGATTTTGGAGGGTTACGAGCAGTTGATAATGTGTCTTTTGAAATCGGAAAGGGAGAATTTGTAGGTCTAATAGGGCCTAACGGTTGTGGTAAAACAACAACTTTCAATTGTATTTCTGGACTTCTTGATGCTACAGAGGGCGATGTTGAAGTCTTTGGTGAGGATGCAACGCTTCTACGTCCCGATCAAATACAAAATCTAGGCATCACTCGTACTTTCCAGCATACAAGACTCTGGAGAGAAATGACTACAATTGAAAATTTATTAATTCCACCACGAAACCAGTATGGCACAGATCCAATTCGAGGTTTTATCTCTAATTTCTTTAGAGGAGAAGAAGAGGCTAGAGTTCGAAAAGCATATTCGACCCTTGAGGAATTAGAAATAACCCATATGGCCCATAATCTTACTAGTGAATTATCTGGAGGTCAGAGTAAATTAGTGGATATTGGCCGGGCTTTGATGGGAGAACCAGAGCTTTTGTTATTGGATGAACCAGTAGCTGGAGTTGCAGGTCCTTTGGCTGAGAAAATATTCAATAATCTACGTAATATTGTTTCTGAAACTGGAATATCAATTTTAGTTATAGAACATAATATGGACTTTATCCTTCGAAGAGGAGTCGATAGAATAATTGTTATGGATCAGGGCAAGGTTTTGATGCAAGGCACACCAGATGAAGTTAAGGATAGTAAAGAAGTGATAGAGGCTTACTTAGGAGGTGCCGGATGAGCCGAGTACTAGAAGTAACAAATCTTGAAGGAGGTTATGGTAAGGTTCAGATTATGAATGGTGTTGACTTGTATGTTGATGAGGGTGAATTTGTTACAGTTATAGGGCCAAATGGTTGTGGTAAATCTACATTTATCAAATTAATCTTTGGAATTGCAACTTATTACAGTGGAAGTGTTAAACATAAAGGCGAAGAGGTTTCAGGATGGAGAACAGATTCTCTTGTTAATCGGGGAATTGCTTATGTTCCACAAGTCGACAATGTTTTCCCTAACCTTTCAGTTAGAGAGAATCTTGAAATGGGTGGAATTAATCTTTCTGTTCCCGTTCTTAATGAAAGAATAGAGAGAACATTAGGAATGTTTGCAGATTTGAAGCCACGTATGAACGATGTTGCAGCTTCTCTTTCTGGAGGTCAAAGGCAAATGCTAGCAATTAGCCGTGCACTTATCAGTAATCCTGATTTTCTTTTACTGGATGAGCCTACAGCCGCTTTGAGTCCACTTTATCAGCAGCAAATAATTGAAAGAATAGATGCTTTACGTAGTAAAGGAATTACTGTTTTGATAGTTGAACAGAATGCAAGGCTTTCACTTGCTCGTTCCGATAGAGGTTATATTTTTTCTAATGGCAAAGTTGTCCACACAAATTCAGCTAGTCATATTCTTACAGATCCTCAGATTAATGAATATTTCTTAGGGACTAAGAAAGACGAGTGATTATGCTGGATTTCAGTACTCGTAAGCTTGCAATTACAAATTTAATGATGCTTACGGTTTCAGTTCTTTGGGGGGTGGCATGGCCAGTAGGTAGACTTCTTGCAACAGATTTGTTAGAACTTCCTTTTACAGTAATGTTTTTGAGATATTCTTTTGCAGTTCCTATTCTTTTTGTTTGGATGTGGGCTAAGGAAGGACATGTAGTTCCCAACATTGAAGATCGTAAAGCCTTGATAATTATGGCATTTACATCGGTTTTTCTTTATCAGATAGGTTACATGTATGGAATGCAAAAGACAGCAGCTTCGGATGCATCGCTAGTAATTGGCTTTAATCCTATTTTTGTCGCTATTCTCTCAGTTTTTGTACTCTCACATAAATTGACTACTAAGAGTATGTCTGGTATTTTCCTTAGTTTTGCAGGTATACTGTTAATATTTCTTGCATCACCAAATGTTGATATTCCTTTGGAAGATAGGTTGATAGGTAATGGATTAATTATGTTTGGAGCTTTTGTTTATGCAATTTATGTCATAATAGTAAGGCAGTATGTTCTTAATTCAGGTAAACTTAGTTCCCTTGCCCTAATTACTTGGGTTTCTTTTGTTGGTTGGTTTTTTTTCATTCCTTTTGTTTTGGCAGAATCGCCATGGGATCGTTCTTGGAGTAGTAATGAATGGCTTTTAATTGGATATTTAGGGATTCTTTCTACTGCATTTTCGTATGTTTTCTTTGCCATTGGCATTGAAGTAATAGGGGCTAATAGAGCTTCGAGTTTCGTTAATGTGGTTCCTATTTTTGGAATTTTATCTAGTTGGTTGTGGATAAATGAAGAATTAGGATGGATACAATTAGTAAGTTTTGGATTGATATATTTTGGTGTTAAGATGGTTAATACTCAGTCTCCTGAAATGAGTAAAGATTAATAAATTTAGCCAAGGCTAAACTTTTTATTAGCTATCCCTAAATATGTCTTTGTGGATTCAGTAGCCGTAGAAAATTATCTAAAGTCAATTTGGCAACTTGGCCCTAATGATGTGGCGACTTTAGATCTTGCTCAACATTTGGATGTAGCTCCAGCCTCGGCAACTAAGATGATTCAGCGCCTTACTGAGAAAGGTTTGGTCAATCATATCCCTTACAGGGGAGCTTCTTTGACATCAGAAGGTGAGCGTAGAGCGCTTTCTGTTGTACGTAGACACCGTCTTTTGGAGACCTTTTTAGCTCAGACACTTGATTTAGGTAGTGAGCAGCTTCATGATGAGGCTGAACGCCTTGAGCATGCTCTTTCCAATGATCTCGAAAAGGCAATCTCAAACTATCTTGGAAATCCCAAAAGAGACCCTCATGGGCATCCTATTCCTGGACCAAATGGAGAATTACCAGTAGATACAGAATTACTTCTCAGTGAATGTCCTTTGAATAAATATGTAACTATTACACAAGTTCCCGACAGAAACGCTGAGATGTTAACTTGGTTAGAGCAAAATGAAATAGTTCCAGGCAATCGAGTAAAATTAGTTTCTAAAGATTCTTTTGACGGTGGATTAACTATCGAGTTGGGTGAAAAAGAAATGCAGATTGCAGAGACTGTAGCAAAGTTAGTGTATGTTTCCAAGGAGGACGAAATATGAGTCCTATAACCTCAAAGAAGACATCATTAGATTTTAGCATAGAGAGTATGGGTGATTTAATCAGAATGCGCTATCGCCGTATTTTAGCATCATTTTTGTTACTTGTTTTCTCAGTTTATCCTGGTAAATTGGGTGAGGTAACGCGTCTTGCAGTTTTTGATGCATATACTCAAGTTTCGGTTTTTGTTGCAACTACATTAATAATATTTTTTAGTTTAGAACATTTCTTTAAAATTGATGTTGGCAAAGTAATGGAAAAGGGAGGTGCATGGCAAGTTCCTACAGCTAGTTGTTTAGGCGCACTTCCAGGTTGTGGAGGAGCTGTAGTAGTGATAACTGCGTTTGCTAGAGGAAATATTACATTAGGTGCAATGGTTGCAGCATTGATTGGAACAATGGGAGACGCTGCCTTCCTTCTTTTAGCGAAAGAACCCACTACTTATGTCAAGATAATAGGAATATCTGTGTTTGCAGCAATTATATGTGGTTGGTTAGTAGATAAGTTTCATCGTGGAGATATTTATAGTTCCGAGGTTAAATTTTTAGGCCATACAGTAATTGGAAAATTACGTAATAGAGACAATTTCTACATGTTTCTAGTAATCCCAGGTCTTGTTCTAGGGTCTATGCAGTTGATGCAGATAAATATCTACGATTTGGGAGTTATAGTTTTTGTAATAGGTTTAGCAGGGGCAGCACTTTCCGTGAGTGTCTGGGCTACTTCACCAGTTAATGCAGTTACAGCTAGTAAGGATCATCCATTTACTAGAACTGCAGAAGAAACATCATTTGTGACTGTTTGGGTTATTGCCGCTTATTTGGCATATGAGTATGCATACTCTTTTTTTGGTCTCAATTTAGCGAGTTTAGCTGACGCTGCTTGGATTTTCATTCCGTTGTTAGCAATTTTAGTAGGTTTTGTTCCTGGTTGTGGCCCTCAGATTTTAGTCACAACATTGTATCTTAATGGAATTATTCCATTTGCAGCCCTGATTGGAAATGCTATTTCAAATGATGGAGATGCACTGTTTCCAGCTATTGCACTAACTCCTAGAATGGCCATAATAGCTACATTATACAGTGCTATTCCAGCCCTTATAATTTCATATATATTTCTGTTTTGGGGTTGACTAGCCTAATTAATCAGTGATTGACGCCGTGTTTCTCGAAGTATTTCTGGTGATATTCTTCAGCTTTCCAAAATTCGTTTGCTTCCGTAATTTCAGTGACAATTTTCTTATTGCCTAATTTATTTTGATAATAGTCTAAAGATTTTGTTGCAATTTCTTTTTGAGCTTCAGTAAAATAAAAGATTGCTGAACGATATTGAGTACCCACATCAGGTCCTTGTTTATTCAGCGTAGTCGGGTCGTGTTTTTCCCAGAATGAGTTTAGAAGAGTATCATAGGAAACCACCTCTGAATCATAATCTATCAATATTACCTCTGCATGATCTGTAGTACTACTACATACTTGTTCATAGGTAGGGTTGTCTGTTTTACCACCACTATATCCCGAAACTACTTCATTAACACCTTTTATTTTAGAAAAGTTGTATTCAACTCCCCAAAAACATCCAGCACCAAACATTGCTTTAGCCATTATTTTGACCTTGTATCAATCCAATTCTTGAGCTTAGCCATTCCTTCCTGCAAATCATCTTTGCTTATCCCTGAAAATGCTAATCGAATATATGAATCGGTTTCATTTTCTAGGGGCCTTCCAAAATGGTGTCTCCCACAAAAACTTACACCCGTTTCTTTTAGCACTTTTTTTCGGAATTCTTCAACATCGTTGAAACCCAATCTTTGCAATAAACTCGTTATTTTTGGAAATACGTAGAAACCAGCTTCAGGCATATGGGCTTCTACACCATCTATGCCCTTTAATATCGCGACTAAGAGATCTCTTCTGCCCTGTAATTTATCTAGGATTTCTTGAGTTTCACCCTTTGGTGCATTTAGTCCTGCTACACCTGCATGCTGGACAAAATGAGTCGTACAAGATTCCATATTGACATTTAATCTTGTAATCTGTTCTATTATTTCTTCAGGTCCTATTGCACCACCTAACCTCCATCCCGTCATTGCAAATTTCTTTGAAAAGGTGTACATTGTCAAAGTTCTTTCATACATTCTAGGTAAACTAGCTATAGATTTTGGAGTTCCATCATACAGTGTGTCAAAGTATGCATCATCTGATATTAGGAACATATCGTTTTCAACAACCAAATTTGCTAAACGTTCTATTTCATTATCAGGAGATGAAGCTCCTGTTGGGTTGTTGTAGTTGTTGTAAAAAATATGTTTAGCTCCTTTCTTTATTCCCTCTTCAATAGCATTAAAATCTAATCTGAGTCCCTCAGGTGTGTTTACATATCCATATGGACAAGCAACACCTCTATAGAATTCAATTTGAGATTCATAGATAGGATATCCTGGATTTGGATATAGTACAACATCTCCCTTTTCCATTGTTGCAGCAATATATTTTCCAATACTTGGCTTTCCACCAGGTTGTATTGAAACATTTTCTATGCCGTAACTAAGGCCTCTTGCATCTCCTACATCTTTACCTAAGGCTTTTCGCAACTCAGGTATGCCTGGTGCCGGGCAATAACCTGTTTTTCCATCTTTGATTGCTTCATTAGCTGCTGATACTATAGATGGCGGTGTTGGGAGGTTAATATCACCTAAATGGAACGGATATATTTTCATCCCAGTCGAAGCTAAATTCGCGGCTTCAGCAGAAACTGCAAACGCAGTTTCACTACCAAGCAAATCCATTCTTTTAGCGAATGCCATGAAGAATTGATAGAGGGCTAGTAAATATTATTATTTTTTTGCGTAATCTTTATACTTAACCATTGATGCGCCACATAATGGCAAGTGAATGGCGAAAGCAGTTGAACGCGTGGTTGCAGGAGCATATGCTGGCAGTAAGCCTAGTCGGGGCAATCATCAGTACCTTCTTGTTCTTAACAGGAGTTCTGGGACAGTGGTATTCTGAGGAGACCTGGGCTCCCGATGCAATACTTGATTATGTGGGTGATTGGTCAGTATGGATCCTAATAATTGGTATAATATCACTAGGGTTCTCAGCTTATTACTTCTGGTTAACGCAACATTATATGTCTCGTTTTGAGGAAATAATATCCACTAATTCCAAAAAAGAGTTTCAGAGGAATTGGACAGAGATTGAACAAATTGCTAGATATCAATTGCCTAAAGAGTATCGAAAGCGCGTGTCTAAAGCCCGTGAAAAATTTGGGTTAAGATAATTAAGAAATTTTATATAGACTCTTTTTTCTTTGAAATAAGGGGTTAACAACCTCAGGTTCATAACCGATGAAATCCGATGACAAAGAAGTTGAAGCCAAGAAAGAGATTCAGGTCGAGAAAGCAGACTTAAGTCCGGATGAAAAGATGGAAGTCCTGAAATCTGAAGTGGATAGTTACAATGAAAAATTTATGAGAGTAGCAGCTGACTTTGACAATTTTAGGAAAAGAATCGAGAGAGATAGGTTACAGCAAAGCTTGAGGATTAAGGGTGAGGTTGTTTCTAAATTTCTGGAGGTAATAGATACTATCGATAAGGCAAATGAGTCTGAATATCCCGATTTAGAAAGTTCTATTCAAGGTCTTTCAGGAATACAAAAATTGGTTTCTTCTTTTATGGGTTCCATGAATATAGAAAAATTTGACCCAGAAGGTGAACAATTTGATTTTAGATTTCATGAGGCATTGACAACGGTTGAGAAAGAGGGTGTTGAACCCAATACGATTGTTGATGTTGTCCAATCAGGATACAAATTAGAAGGAGAAGTATTACGGCCAGCTAAGGTCGTTGTATCAAAGAGTTTAGAAGAAAACAAAGAAAAAGTAGAGATAAAAGGTGAATAAAATGGCAAAAGAAGTGATAATTGGAATTGATTTGGGTACAACCAATTCAGAAGCAGCGCATTTAGAGGGAGGTAGGCCAGTAATCATACCCTCAGCTGAAGGCTCAACATTTGGTGGGAAAATGTTTCCATCTGTTGTCGCATTTACGAAGGATGGTGAACGTATTGTTGGAGATCCAGCCAAAAGGCAAGCTGTACTCAATCCAGAAAATACGATTATGCATATAAAAAGGAAGATGGGAACTAAACATCGTGTAACCATAAAGAAGAAAAAATACTCACCTGAAGAAATATCTGCCATGATTTTACAGAAGATTAAATCCGATGCCGAGGCGCATCTTGGCGTTGATATTGAAAAAGCAGTTATTACTGTTCCAGCATACTTTAATGATAATCAAAGACAAGCAACAATTGATGCAGGTAAGATTGCAGGTCTAAAAGTAGAGAGAATTATCAATGAACCTACTGCAGCAGCTTTAGCTTACGGTCTTGACAAGGAGGGTGAGTACACTGCCGCAGTTTTAGATTTAGGTGGAGGAACTTTTGATGTTACAATAATGGAGATGGATAACGGTGTATTCGATGTTGTTTCTACCTCTGGAGATAATGAACTGGGTGGAACTGATATGGATGAGGCCCTTATCGATTACTTTGCAGATATATTCAAAGCAGATAATGGTATTGATCTTCGAGATGATCCTGCAGCTAAGCAACGCCTTAGAGATGCAGCAGAAAAAGCCAAAATTGAATTGAGTAATACTCTAAAGTCAACAATTAATTTACCATACATATGGTCTGATTCAAGTGGTCCGAAACATCTTGAGCATGATTTATCTAGAGCTAAATTAGAGGATATAGTAGGTTCCGTTATTGCTAGATGTGAAAAGCCAATCAAAAAAGCTTTCAAAGATGCTAAGATGAAACCTGGAGATGTAGACAAGGTGATACTTGTTGGAGGGCCAACACGTATGCCTGTTGTTCAGGCTACATTTGAGAAGTTTGTTGGGCGTAAAGCAGAGAGAGGTGTAGATCCAATGCAGTGTGTTGCAATGGGTGCAGCAATTCAGGCAGGTGTTCTTGCAGGAGACGTAAAGGATGTAGTTCTCCTAGATGTTACGCCTTTGACACTTGGAATCGAGACCGAGGGCTCTGTTTTGACACCATTAATAGACAGAAATACGACTATTCCTACTAACAAATCCAAGATATTCTCAACAGCTGCAGATAACCAACCCGCTGTTGAAATTCATGTATTACAGGGTGAAAGAACTATGGCTGCAGATAATGATACGCTAGGACGTTTCCAATTAGTTGGAATTCCGCCATCACCTAGAGGAATACCACAAATAGAAGTTTCATTCGATATCGATCGTAATGGTGTTATCAACGTAACAGCTAAGGATTTAGGTACAGATAACGAACAAAAGATAGAGATTACATCTAAATCGAATCTAAGCGATGATGAGATTGAACAAAAAATCAAAGAAGCCGAGCAACATGCTGATGAAGATAAGGCTACACGTGATCTGGTGGAAACGCGCAATCAATCAGAGTCATTCATATATGCTACAGAAAAAGCCATTAAGGATTTAGGAGACAAAGTCGATGAAGATACTAAATCTAAGGTTGAAGAATCTAAGGAAAAATTGGAAGCAGCTATGAAAGAGGATGATTTAGATTCGATGAAGAAAGCATTAGAAGATTTTCAACAAGCTTCACAATCTATCGGACAAATGGCTTACCAACAGGCTGCTGAAGAACAAGCTCAGGCTCAATCTTCAGAGGATGGTTCTAAAACAGTTGATGATGACAACGTTGTTGATGTTGACTACGAAGAAGTCGAAGAAGAAAAATAAGTAAGTAGACAATTATAAATTACCCGTTTATTATGCTTAATTAATGGCCGATAAGGTTTCTTTCACAGATTTTGGAACCAAAAAGAAAGTTCGTAGAGTTAAACGGAAACGTTCTAAGAAATCTGGAACAGACCCTGCTAAATTGCTTGACGAAGTTCTTGAAGCTAAAAAATTAGCAGATGAGACTATTGCATCTGTGCCAATGCCACAATTTTCACTACCATTTATTGAATTCACAGTCACACAGGCAGAACCCTTTTCCCCTCATACTTGGAATGAATTAGAAGTAACTTTGAATAATACTGGAAATGGTATTGCACGTAATACTACAATATCATTTGATAGGTTAAAAACTAAAGGCCAAACGATAGTTGATAATATAGAAGTAAGTGGTGAAACAACGCTTAAAATTGAGGTTAAAGCAGATACCAGTGATAGAGGTATCACACGTATGGATGTGTTTTATCATTCTGCAGAAGGAGATACATTTTCAGCAATTAGACGTGACTGGTTCCCTAATGATTATGAAGATAAATTGATATTTGAAAATGAAGTCCCACCTGGTGAAGAAGAAAATGCAGACAAATATTCGCATCGTGAAGTTTTTTCAGGTGATTTACATGTAGTTTGTAGTAAGTGTGGAGCTCGTGCGCCTACAAGTTTCCGTATTTGTGGAAAATGTGGTTCCAGACTTAAGAAAAGAGATGATAGGCGCAGTGATTGGGGCAGTAATCGCAAAGAAATTACAGCTATCCAAGACGAACGTGAAGTTCTTCTTCAGAAATTAAGAAAACTTGGCGAGTTGAAGGACCGAGGTATGTTAAGCGACGAAGAATTCTCTGCAGCCAAAGCTAATCTTTTGCAATAATCTTAGACTTCTTCAGCATCAAGAACATCATCTTCATCCTCAAAATTACCATCTGAAACAGGTCCTTTCTTTACTGAATCTGCTACTTTGTTATTTAGGAAGAAGATGAATATAGTAAGAATAATTGCCCATTGAACAACCATTGTTATAATTGTGAATAAACCTAGCCCCATTCCCTCAATAGGTGAATGACTTTGGTCTTGCAATTTTTCATATATGAAGAATCCGAATACAGCTATAAATTCAAGTGGGAAAACGTATTTGATAATATATTCCCACCATTTTCCAATTTGAACATCTGCATATTTTGTATTAATCAAATTCTTTCTAAAGTCACTAACTCCAAATCTCATGACAACGACAGCAACCATTAATCCTGAAACAATTAATCCAGTTCCCCAAACGAAGTCTTGATTATCTAAGAATTCTAAACTTATTGCAGAAGGTATACCTGCTAATGCTACTGCTATTGCAATATATCTTACAGCTTCTTTTCTTTCCCACCCCATGTCCACAAAATTAACAACACAACCCTGTAAAGTTGAAACCATAGATGTTAGAGCTGCAAAGGACATAGATAGGAAAAAAATGCTCCCAATTATGTATCCAGCCGTCCCCATAGATGCAAACAACGCTGTCAGATGAATGAATGTTAAACCAGATGATCCCGATTCAACAGCTTCCAAGCCATCTGCAGTTGAGTCAGACAGTGCAAAAACAGTACTAAGGACTGCAACACCTGCAATTAGTGAAACCGAATTATTTCCTAACCCTGTCAAGAAAGCATTTAGTCCAATATCTTCTTTCTTTCTCATCGCAACAGCATAAGTTATTGCCATTCCAAATCCTGCAGAGGTAGACCAAGCAGATTGAGTCAAAGCCCGAATCCAGGTTTCACCCTTGAAAAGATATTCAGCTTGTGGTATAAACATAAATTTTAATCCCATTATTGCACCAGATGGATTCAAAATAAAGGGATAAATCATTGCAACTATAAGGAATGCTACTAAGCATGGAATCAAAATTTTATTTGCTTTTTCGATACCACTTATTCCATTATAAACAATAAATGCAGAGAACCCAACTGCAATTAATTGGAAAAATATAACTTCTATTGGAGAAGATATGAAATTATCCCATAAGGCTTGAGTTTGTGTAGTATCCTCCGCAGCACTCATTTCGCCGGAAATTGCAATCCAGAAGTATCTGATTGTCCATCCCATAACTACAGCATAGTAGAACCCTACAGCAGTTCCAACCCACATCATCCATATTCCAAGCCAAGTAAAATTACGACCAGCCATATCTCTCATGGCTCCTACAGTTCCTAGCCTAGTCTTCTTACCAATAGCAAATTCAGCCATCAATAAAGGAATAGACCAAGCAAATAGGAAGATTAGCCATCCAATCATGAAAGCCCCCCCTCCGTTTGCTGCTGCTTCACGAGGGAATCTCCAAATGTTTCCAGTTCCTACTGCAGCACCAACTGTGGTTAGGATTAATCCTAATCTAGATGAGAATTCTTCTGGAGGTTCATCAGCCATATTTTTAACTTTCCTTTGGTATTGCGGCTACTGATCTTGGCGTCACTCTTTTGATATTTCCTTTATCAGGTGGTTTAGCAGGAGGTTTCGTCTTCTTCTTAGGCATCTTATTTTCTAATTCTTCATCTTCGTTTTTTCTTCTTTCAGCTTCAGTTGCAATTCCTACAGTTTTGTACAATCCACCCCATACTACACCATACATTATTCCCATCATTATTGCTACTGCAAAGAAATCAATAATGGGGTTTCCAAATCCAATAATGTCATCTACAAAAATTTCAACAGGTTCTGCATTTCCGTATCCCGTGAAAACAAATCCACCTCCAAATGCATTTGATAAGCGAGAATCTTGTGCGACCGCATAAAATTGAACATTCATGGATTCTTCAGTTTCGGGAATGTATGCTCTGTAAACCGAGTTCCTAACAGGCACACCACCTGTATTATTGTAATTAGAATAATCTTTAATGTCACAATTTTCTATACAAGACATAGGAATTTCATTCCAAATATCATCAGGCATCTTCTCCGTTCTATATTTTAGCAATAACGAATCTTTGAGCATGTATTGTGCATTATCAACTTTGATTTTAACAGAGATATCGTCATTTGCATAGATTTTATCCTCATCAAATTCAACATTAGTATCCGAACCAAAACCAACATTTACAGCATCACCTTTATCAGATAAGATAGTGAGTTTTGGCATCATAGTTTCATCAGGTGAATTTATAGTGCCCACACCCAAATTTCCATAATCTGAAGTTATCATTTGGCCGATTCTAGCTTTAGGTGATTCATCAAGGAAATGCATATTGGTTAAAAGATGCATTCGAACAGTTGGTCTGATTAATAGCGGATCTGCATGGAATCCGCCTTCAAGTCCACCTTGGTTTCCATAATTGAGTTCAACTGTGTAGGAAAAGGATCCTTGCATCCCATAGAGAAAATCATTGATATCTCCCGATACTTTGTATCCACCTTGATCTTTCCAATTACCATAACCTGTAAGATTCATTAAGGGTTTAACTTGATTTTCCATATACAATTCATGAGGTGGATCTTGATCCTTGTAACCCCATGGCCAGATGTATAATGCGGAATAAGAGTGGTAAGAAACAGAATTCATGATATTGTGTTTCATATCATGAGCCTCCTTACGGTAATTCATTATGTAATCCCCGTCTGGTGCTGTAACAAACATATCAGGCCAATTGTTTCTGATAATTCCATTTTCATAATCTTCTAGATATTTATCTTGGGGGTAGTCATCGTATATGTCTAATTTCCAAGTTAAATATTCAATGACTTGAGTTTCAGGCTCTGAAAAACCACCTTCCCGATCTTCATCAATTTTTCCATCACCATCGTCATCTGTGTGTTGTGCATCAGGTGGATCCTCGTCAACACCAGTTTGTGTATTTTGGTCTCCAAACCCAGCACATGGAAATTCACAATCTCCATCATTATCTACTTGTTCACGTGGTCCATGATAAACATCAGAACATATATTGTCGTCATCTACTGTAAACTCAGGTTCCAAATCATCTCCAATTAATGCAGTAAATTGTGTGTTGTGCCCCCATTCGAAAGGATAGTTACGATTAATATCAACACCGTCACAGGCATCTCCGTATCTATCATTCTCAGTATTATCTCGCATGTTCTTACGCCAGAATCTGCTAGGGTCCTCTCTGTCGTAATTGTATCCATCAGGATTCAAAAGTGGAACTATCCAAGTTTCTCTGTTATTAACTAAGTGTGTAATTCTGGCTTCACTTGGGTCCTCATCAATTCCTTCATCAATTATGCCATCCCCATCATTATCTATTCCATCAAATAAGGCTCTACCAAATTCATCTACACGTCCACCTTGTTCTCCATCTCCATCATTGTCAATACCGTCGATTATATCCTCGTTAATGAGTCCATCACCATCATTATCTGTAGGTTCCATCCCATAGAAATGTGTTAAGAAATAGACGAAATACATAGGAGTTACCACAGTCATCCATTCTCTGGCATGATGGTTTCCTACAATGAAGAAAGTTTCTTCATTTGGATCATCATAGTAGTCAGGTTCATTTGCTACATTGTCAGATATTTTAATCCCATAAATTTCGTTTCCCTGCCAAGTTTGTCCAGCAGGTATGTTGTCTGTTAAAACATACAATTCTACAATTTCAGGATAGTTGGTTTGAAAAGTCAGTAAATCAGAATATACTTCTGCAGAGGTGTCATAATAGTCATCAAACAATACGTCAAAAGGGAATGTATTAGTTCTGTCTATTGTGTCATTCTCATGTCCATCAAAACCATTAGGAGTGTTATTTTTTCTATTAAAATCTGGATTTTCTAAAGAGCCAGTACCCATTGTAGTCACAGTCAGCATGAGTGCTATGACAATCGATGAGATTCGATTCATACTTTCAGTATGAAAGGCTTACATTATAAGATTTTATCAATACATATCTTCATTAATATTGGCCAATGATAACATTTGATGCTTAAGTGTAAGGATTGCCCACATTGGTATGGAGGGGAGGATTTTGGATATGGAAGTTGTAGACTTAAGCTTCAAAGAGAGGAAAAGAAATTTTTGACTTTTGGGCAACAAGACTGTGACGAGGGATTAGTTGATGATTAAAGTCAGAGAATTACAAGAATCTGAACTTGAATTTGCAAAATCCCTTACAGATGGTGAAGAATGGGGCAATTCTATTGAAGATTGGCAAAGACTTCTCCGAATTAGCATTCCATTAGTAGCATATGAGGGCAAAGAATTTCTTGGCGTTACCACTGCTTTTGATTATGGAGATTTAGGAATGATTGGAAATGTTGTCGTATCTTCTAAGAGTAGAGGTAAAGGCATTGGAAAGGTCTTACTCAAAGAAGCTATGAAAAGATTAGAGACATGTAAGTCAGTAAGAGTTCATTCAAAAATGGATGTAACACCATTCTACAAAGATTTGGGATTTATGGCAGAGGGGATGTCAACCGTCTTTCGTTTAGACGCGAGCATGAAATCCTTTCAACCTTTTGATGTCGAGTCCGAAAAGAATAATATTGTTCCAGCAAAAGGATATTGGGATGAGATTGCGGCAATGGATTTACGCCAGTTTGGAGCAGATCGTTCACGTTTTCTCAAAGAACTTGATGATTATCTTCCTCAATGTTCGTTTGTTGCTTTAGGAGAGGATGGTTCTGTAAAGGGATTTATCATGGCTAAAGGTGAAGATGATTGGTATGAGATAGGTCCTTGGATAGTAGAACCAGGGTGCAAGAATTGGCAAGGTTTGCTTCAAGCCACAGTTCAGGCTCTACCGGATAATTGTACTGTAGAAATTTTTGTTCCGGCCCCCAATTTTAGAGTTACAAGTTTGTTAGATTCAGTAGGATACAATGCTCATTCGTATTGCATGTCTATGTATTATGGAGAAGATTGGCCAGATGAGGGCAATATTTGTGCTAGAGGCGGAGGAGACAAAGGTTGAGATTTTTCAATACTGCAACAGGGCACAAAGAAGATTTTAACCCTGAATCCAAAAAGTTGGGTTTGTATATCTGTGGCCCTACAGTTTATTCAGATACACACTTAGGACATGCCAAATCCTATGTTTCCTTTGATGTTCTAAAAAGATGGCTGGGTTACAAAGGATATGAGATCAATCATATCCAGAATTTTACTGATGTTTCCGATGAGACTGCAATTGGGTCCTCTAAATCGGGAATTGATGAATTGGAATTTACTCGTAAATATGAGGAAGAATTTTTGGGAAAAATGAAATTACTTTCCAATACTCCCGCAACAAAATATACGAGAGCTTCAGAATTTGTTCAACAAATAGCTGAAGAAACTAAGAAATTATTGGATGGTGGTGAGGCTTACCAGACTGAAGAAGGAATCTTTCTGAGGATAAAGCAGGAAGAACATGGAAAGTTATTAGGAGTTAATTTGGAAGAATCTTTGGCTGAGGGGGCCTCTGAAGTTGATTCTGGACCTAAGGAAAGCCCTCATGACACATTACTTTGGGGTCCACCATTGGGTGGAGGCAAAATTTGGGAATTTGAGGGACTGCCAGCAGGACGTCCCGGTTGGCATCTTGAGTGTACCTTAATGTCCTCATCAGAATTAGATTTACCTATTGATATTCATTGGGGAGGGATTGACTTGATTTATCCTCATCATGAAACAGAGATGATACTTGCTGAAAAGATAGGTTTAGGAAATTATTGTGATTTCTGGATGCATAATGGGCTCATGGAAGATGCAGAAGGTAAATTATCCAAATCAAGAGGTGAAAGAATAACATTAGAGGAAGTTTTCGAGGATTGCCCTCCTGCCGCACTTAGATTTTATTTGTTAAGTCATCATTATCGTGACTTTACACCATATTCTCCAGATGGTTTGCTTGAGGCATGTCAGGAAGGTGAGCGTCTCGGTGTCAATGCAGTAGATTGTATGGTTGTGGAACCTACAGATCCCAGAGATGATGATGAGACAGCACCATTAGTTGCTAAATTTGAGAAAGCTTTGGATGATGATATTGATACTCCTAAGGCATTGGATGTTTTGCGAGAATTGGATGTAATTGCAGGAAACAGGTTGAAGAATGAGGGAAATATAGGTCCAATATCGGGAATGTACAGTATTTTCCAGTGTGTTCTTGGTGTATTTTCTTAGTCACTAAATTCTTCTAGAATAGCATCCGTTACTTCACAATCAGGCAATTTTTTCTCCATCAGCCAACCATACCACTCAATAGAGATATTTGCTCCATTTTCAGTTTTTTTAGCTTTGAGAATTCTATCTTTCACAATAATTTTTCCATCCAGCAAGATTCCACATTTTCCAAATGCAAAGGGGCGTGGATATCCAAGATATACTATACTTAGAACAAAGAGAGCTAATGAAAGATAAATATCAACTTTTTGGATATAATCTAGAGATATAATAAAAATCATAGTACAAGGAATTAGCAAGCCATTGATCCCCTTTCGTTCTATTTCCTTCCAGAAGTCAAGTTTGACTACTTTACTTCCTTCTTCCGGTTTTCTAAATAAAATAACAACATCATATAACAATACAATAAACAATACTATCTTTGCATAGAAAAGAATTTCATTCATTCTTTACCTCAGATATTAATTTCCATACTTCCTCAAATATTTCTTCTGGAGTTCTCGTGGAATCAACAATTCTAACAAGAGGATCACTTTCTAAATTTAGATAGGCATCTCTAACTTTTTCTAGATGTTCTTCCTTTTCGAATTCATCTGCTTCACTATGACCACGTACTCTTTCCAAAGCAGTAGAAACAGGCAAGTCAAATATCAAAACAATGTCAGGGTCAGGGGCGAAATTGTGCTTATTTCGGATATATCCAACATCTAAACCCCCTGCTACTTGATATGCCATAGATGAATAGTAATATCGATCCATTAGAACTATTGTGCCATCATCTAATGCAGGTTGTATTTTCTCATTAACATGTTGTTTTCGGTCTAAAATAAAAAATTCTAATATTTCTTCATTAGTTGCTTTTCTTTTACCATGTAAAACATCCCACAGTTTCTGACCATGCGGTCCATTGGTAGGTTCTTTCAGGACTACTGTGGTTTCTCCTAATTCTTCTAATTTTTTTTGCAATAATTTGGTCTGTGTCGATTTTCCACAACCATCAATTCCTTCTAGATTTATTAGCACTCAAATCATAGAGGAAGGGTCTTAATTAGAGGATTTGTTGGAATTTTGTGTCTATTTGGTTTGAAGGATATGGATGTACTGCCAATCAAGGCGAAACTTTTGAGATGAAAGAGCATGCTCACCATTTAGGGCATGAGATTGCGTCTAGTTCGGATTCTGCTGAAACTGTAGTTCTTGGAACATGTACAGTTATTGAATCAACTCAAAATAAGATGGAAAGACGTATATCTGATTTAATGGATCAAGGGAAACAGGTGATTGTTAGTGGCTGTATGGCTACAGCCGATGCTAAAATATTAGGTTCTAAATTTCCTGAAGCCCCTTTAGTTTCTCCAGGAGATATAGTGGGTTTAGGGGATTTGATAGGCCGTGGCGGTTGTAAACCTGAAAAACAAGATTCGCCTTTAGCAGCAATTTTGCCAATATCATCTGGATGTCTTGGTCGTTGCACATATTGTGCTACACTTCGAGCGCGAGGTCGTGTAACCTCTCGTTCAGTAAATGATATTTTTTTCAAAGCTCAATATGCAGTAGATTCAGGAAGTAAAGAATTGCTACTTACCTCTCAGGACAATGGTGCTTTTGGGGCTGACAGTGACTCAAGTCTCGAATTATTGTTAGGTGAATTGTCACACTTAGAGGGTGATTTTAGGCTCAGAATAGGTATGCTAAATCCAATGTTGGTTTCCGGACGTTCTGATTCTATGGCTAAGGCTTGGGGTGATTCTCGAACTTACAAATTTATGCATTTACCGATACAATCAGGTTCACAGAAAATGCTTGATGCGATGTTAAGAGATCACACTTTGGAAGATTTCTGGGAAGTTGTCGAAACTTTTAGGTCTTATTATCCCGAAATGATGATAACCACAGATATTATAACTGGATTTCCAGGCGAAACGGATGAAGATCATCAATCAACAATTGCTTTACTTAAACGACTTGTACCAGATTTGGTAAACATTACTCGTTTTTCACCTAGACAAGGAACTCCTGCAGCTGGATACAAGCGATTAAATGGTAAAATTGTAAAGTCACGTTCAATTGAATTAACTTCTCTCCGAAAGAAATTAGCTTCACAGAGTTTTGGGAGATTTGTAGGTCGTAAGACCAAGGTTTTAGCTGTGGAAAATCAAAAGTTAGGCAGTACCCTCTGTCGCGATGATAATTATCGCCCTATAATTATTAAAGAAGATTTATCATTAGGAGAATTTTATGATATTGAGATCACAGATTCTGATTGGGCCTATCTAACTGCATCACGTTAACCATATGGATTATGGTTAACGAAATCTTGTCTAACATTAGGTCTACAGTACCAAGTAAAGTGTTCTTCGTCACCTTCTGGAAAGCGATCAATGAAAAAATTCCCGCTTCCATATTTCTTCTCTCCCACTTCATGTATTGCTTTTTTCATAGTCCTCATGATATGTAAGTCTCTGACAACGTCTTTATCTTTCCAGACTATCATAGGAATTTTTTGTTTATTGTCGATTATAATGTACTCGTCCGTCTCTTCATATGTTTCAGCATCCTCAGGAGTATTTTCCAATTCCATAGTCATGCAATCCAAGTGCCTTTTTTAGTTTACCATTAAAGCTAATATAGTGCATTCAATGCGAGAATATGGTAGATTTCAAGGGTTTCATCAAGGGCCAAGCTGTCAAAATGATTAAGGATCCGAAAACTGGTCAAGAAAAGTGGGTACCCATGGACTATGATGAGTCCGAGGATTCACAATAATTATCTTGGAATTAGCCTTTATTTCTGGTTTTCTTATTAGTATATCACTAATCCTAGCGCTCGGTCCACAGAATGTTTTCGTACTGAGGCAAGGATTACTGCGATCACATGTTTTTGCTGCTTGTTTAGTATGTTCAATTTCAGATGCCCTACTAATTGCGGCGGGAGTTCTGGGCGTTGGACTTTTTTTATCAGAAATGGAAGGATTAGCAATTTGGATGTCCATCGGCGCATCAATCTTTCTGATATTATACGGATGCTTGAGAATTAAATCCGCTCTAAATCCTAAGGGTTTGGAAGTTAGTGATGATGAATCTCAGGATTTATGGCCAACAGTATTGGCAGGATTAGCATTTACTTATCTTAATCCACATGTTTACGTCGATACTTTACTTCTCATAGGTGGAGCATCTAGTAATTATGCAGGTGATGATAAACTAATGTTTGGAATAGGTGCAGCGACAGCATCGTTTGTCTTTTTCTTTTCATTGGGATATGGTGCCAAACGACTATCACCGATATTGAATAATCCGGAATCTTGGAAAATTATAGATTTATTTATTGCAGGAGTAATGTTTACCGTTGCTGGAATTCTTTTGTTTCCGTACTTGCCTTAATTTAGAATATCTTTTAAAGAATCAAGGAAAAAAATAATCTGTTTGGCTGTATTGTCAATATGGGGTGATACTCTAAGAAAACCTGATCGATTAGTAACTAGAATTCCATATTCATCTTGTAATTGCTTTACTACATCTCCAGTATCAAATCCGGTAGGAATCTTGAGGCTAACTATAGCACTACGTTCTTTATCATTAGTAGGTGAAGCTATCTCAAGTCCGCTTGCTAAAGTGCCTTCAATTAACATATTAGTCAATTCGATATTGTGTTCCCAGACTTTTTGGATTCCAATATCGGTTATTTCATCAATTGCTGCAGCAAGTCCTAGGGCAGCACCAAAATGAATAGTTGTAAATTCAAAGCGACTAGCATCCTCTGGAAATTCTAGGCGGTCCGCTTTCATATCCCAAATATCCTTGTGACTTCGAAAGCCGATTATTCCTGGAGAGAGGGATTGATTTTTTGGAGAAATATAGCCAACGGCTGCACCATAAGTTCCTCTAAGCCATTTGTATCCTGAAGCAACTATTGCATCAGCTCCTGTCTTTTGGGCATTTATTGGAACCATCCCCATGGATTGTGTCGCATCCACGATGAATAATGCTTCAACGTCGTGAGCCGCTTTAGAGAATAATTCAAGATCGTAACGTTGACCACATGCATATTCTACATGTGACAGAGTTACTACTGCAGTATTTTTATCTATTAAGTTTAGAATATCCTCAGGTTTGGTGTAATAATTTTTACCATATGGTGCAAGCCTTATCTCTGAACCAAATTCTTCTGAAACTCTTTTCCAAGGATAAACAGTAGATGGAAAAGACGCTCTTGTGGAAACAATATTGGTGCCTTTTTTTGGAGTGATTGCCCATGCTAATGAACTTAGTAGCTCGGTTGCACTTGAGCTAACACATACGTCTGAAATAGGGCATCCTAGAAGGTTTGAAGTTGCAGTTCTAAGAGGAATCATCCCCTCTTTTTCAGCATCTGCATCAAATTCAGCAGCCCCCCCTCGTGCTAAAGATGTGGCCCATTCAGAAGCGATTAGGTGGGCTTTGGGAGATGTTGTAGCCACATTTGCATACGATAAATTTGTCCATTCCTTCATCTTTGGTAGACTGGCTATGAATAGTTGCATTTATCATCTTAGCGTGAGGCTAAAGTAGTGTGACTTATTTTGTCTGACGGATGAACTCAACGGCTTTGACACTCACATCTGACAAATATTTTGAGCGTTATGCCAAGTTTATTGCAGAAGCCGATGGAACTCCACAGAGAATAATATCACCTGAAGATTTAGACAATTATGACGTTTTAGTTTTGTCTGGAGGGGGCGATATGGGGATAAAAAGTGGAGCATACGGCAACCAAACTGAAGATTTGCCTATCGGCGGTGTTAATGATGATAGAGATGATTTGGAAAGGCAGCTTCTTGAGAGTGCATTTGAGCGTAAAATGCCAGTTTTAGGCATATGTAGAGGAATGCAAGTAATGAATGTTTTTTTGGGCGGTACTTTGTGGCCAGATATTGGACAAGGAGGTTTCGATGGCGGCCTTCATCGTGACGGAGAGGGAGGTGAACCTCCTGTAGGAGATATTCCGCATTGGACAGAAATGGAAGGAAAAGAGTTTGAAGTTACCAGTCATCACCATCAAGGAGTCCGTGATTTAGGTAAAGACTTACAGATTCTTTCAAAATCTTCAGATGGAATGATTGAGGCAGTAAAACATGAATCATTACCCTGGTTTGCAGTGCAGTGGCATCCGGAAAGAACACCGGAAGGCCTTGGTAGGGCCTTGCCTCGAGAATGGCTTAGAAAGGAACTGCAGAAATGTATGATAGAATAAAATTATTAGGTAATGCACAAGATGCAGGCCGGCCTCAAATAGGATGTACTCAGAAGTGTTGTAAAGATGCAAGAAAGAATAGCAGTCTTTCTAGAATGCCGGTGTCTTTAGGACTCCAAGGAGAGAAATGCGGACTCGTTGAAGCAACAAAGAGTGTCGGTGAGCAATTGTCTTTAATGGGCAATATGATGATTGAGGAATTATGGTTAACACATGCGCATTTAGGGCATATTGAGGGTCTTGGACAATTTGGTAGAGAAGCGCTAAATTCAAAGAACATAAAGCTTCGATGCTCAGATTCAGTAGTAGATTACACAATGAGTCACCCTATCTGGAAAAAATTGATTGAAAGAGGTAATCTAACATTTGCTAAGTTTCAATCGGAAAATATAATTCCTATAGAAGTACCGCATAGAGCAAGAGATTTTGATACACATGCGATTCTTTTCAGGGGACAAACCAATAATATTTTTTTCTTACCTGATCACGATACTTGGGAAAAAACATTAGATTTTGTAGGATATGATAATCCAAGGGAATGGTTCAGTTCATTGGATGCAAGTATAATTTTGTTAGATGGTACTTTTTGGGATTCAAATGAGCTTAAAGGCAGAATTCAGGCAGATGTGCCTCATCCTCCAGTAAGTGAAACACTTGATTTAATCGGTCGAAGAGAGGACGGAGATCCAAGAATTATATTTATTCATTTGAATCATACCAATCCACTTCATTATCCAAATTCTCCTGAATATCAGAAATTATCTGATTTAGGTTGGGAAGTTGGTGAAGAAGGGATGGAGTTCAAGCTCTAATGTTTACTAAAATAAAGAACTTTTTTCACATAACTATATTGATGAATCTATATTCACTTCGCAACTTTTTGACGGGTAACGGTGCAGTATGGCTGAAATTAAACACTTTTGATCTTGAAAATATGGCAAAAAAAGCCGTAGCACATAAATCACTAAAACTTGAGGGAAAGAATATTTTAGATTTAGGTTGTGGAACTGGAACCATGCTTTCTTATCTTCATAGAGAGAAGAATTGCATACCTTATGGTGTAGATCTCATTCGCTTGAATATCCATCAATGCCGTAAAAAGATGACCAATGGCAATTTTTTTCGTCAGGACATTGTAAAATACTTGGATGAAACTAATGAGAAATTTGATTTAGTAATCTTGTATGGTGTAATCGGTTGTTTTCAAGTAAATCAACAGAAAGAAATAATACATAAGATTTCAAAATTATTGAATGTTGGCGGTATTATTTGGATTGGTGCTAATATTTACACAGATTCTTCTTATAAGTTTCAAACATATCCCGTTCCAAGAGGTTTTTACGAAGAAATATGTAGCGGCAATTCTCTTGACTTAGAGGAAATATCTGAAAAAGAAATTTTTGGAAGTGTTAAATATGATCCTAATCAAACTACGGTTTTTCTGACAAGAAACGTTTAGTTCTTGGAACAATAAACATTGCCATAAAAGATATTGGAAACAACGAGTTTGTTTTCGTCGTGCGTATATTTTCAATGATTGGATAAAACTCAGTCAGGTTTCCTACAGATTCATAGAGACTTGGACCATTTCCTAAGTAGTAAACAGATCCCAATCTATCTCTTGAATTTGACGCAGTAGTGTCATTCCCAGATGCGCAGGTTCCGGTGCATCCATCTGCAAATCCAATGTATACTCTCCCTTCTAAATCTATATGTAAATCATTAAAATCTAGAAGATTGCGATTGGAACCTCCCTCATTTGAGCGACAATCGCCACTGTTTAGGCATATACTTCCCACTTGGACAGGATCAGGTGATACTTTTTGTGTATGGAATATGGGATTCTCATCTAATGCATTAAGACTGTAAGTAACATACAGATAGTGACTAACATTTGTGGTAGCATAGTGTGCGTTTCCATCCCATGGTTCTCCATCAATATTAGGCTGACCTAGTGCATCAGCATCTTCACTTCCAAGATATGTAATTGCAATTCTGCCAGGATCGCCAGCAGAGGTGTGAGGAAACGTTGCTGAGATTACTTCTACAGGACTAACTCTAATGCTTGTTTGGTCCCAAGTATTACCTGAGTCCATACTTCGCGACATATAGACGCCTTGGTCATTACCAACCCATACATTGTAAGCATTCGATTCGGTATCAGCAGCAACTTCACCGTTCTTACGAGGGTTTGGAGTGCCTACATCTTCTCCCATGGTGCGTTCCTCCCAAGTAAGTCCGTTGTCCTTGGAAAAAATGATTGCAGGTGTTGCAACTCGTGGAGGTAAGTAAACAGTACCATCTGGTGCAGTTGAAATTGCTCCATGCAATCCTCCATTGGTAGTAGCTAAACCTACAATATCTCCTCCGGCTTCAAACGTAGCACCTCCATCATAGCTAGTGTAGCAGGAGATATAGAGTAATTTGTTAAAACAGAAATACACGGCAGTTTCGTAAACATTTGAGGATATTCCTCCGCCTATTCCATATCCATCGTCAGTCCATGGTCCAGAACCTAATTTGATATGGTCGTTTATGGGCACAGATCCAGAGTCATGTGGGTTAGATGCCCAAGTTTCACCATCATCATCAGACCAACCAATCCAAGTAGTCCAAAGCCCCATCATGTGGATATTGAATACTCGATCGGTGATTGGGTCAACCCACCCATACGGGTCGTTGGTAAAGAACGCTTGAGTAATATCGCTTGTATCTACCCATGTTTCACCATGATCACAAGAACGCATTGGTTTCTCAAATGCTATAAAAAATATACAACCACTTGAAGTAACGCCAATACTTGGTTCAGCACCTTGTTCACCTACATCACTGAAAACGAAACTCATAGGAAGAGGTTCACCCTCTATTTCCATTCCATCAGGCCCTGTGACAAACACACCTTCAGGAAGTGACGGTTCTTCAGGTGGAGCTTGCTTTATTGGTTCATCCTTAACACAGCCCGAAAGGCTACTTGCACAGAGGATTAGGCAGATAGCCATCACTCGCATATCAAGTTTCATCGTGTGTATATTGGAGTAACCGTCATAATAGTTTCCTAGATTGAATATATTACCAACCATAGGTTTCAGTAACCTTAAGACTGGCTTTAATTTTCAGGAGTTTGCCAGCCATTGGTACTAAATCTGGATTTCTTATTAAGACCCCTAACATTTTGAACCATGGCAAATTAGAATAATTTCGTCCATCATATATTTCTCCGATTAGATTTAATACTCGTTTGTCAAGAGAATATATTAATTTAGACTGATCTACAAATTTTTGTTGAGTCCACGGTTGTCTTTTTAGAATTCTATCATACCATAGATGGGATTCTAAGTCAGGATGTAGTGATTTGCCACAGGATTCCCAATATCTCCCTCTTAATTCATGGCAATTTACAGCGTGAGAAGGTGGAATCAATTTTCCACTTCCTAATTCATTCCTAATAGCAATTGCTGCATATTCTCCTGATAGCATCCCTACGTGGACGCCACCTTTTGTTATAGGATTAGTTAAACCTGCTGAATCACCAACTACATAAGCATCTTTAGTAGAAAATTGAGGAATAGGACCGTCTCTTGGAATCAATCCTCCATTTTGCTTATCTCCTAATTCATTTTCTATTTTTTTATCCGGTTCTACATTCATGTGTTCTCTACAAAAATAGTCCAATCCTTTTTTTGGACCATTGGTGGCTACAATTCCAACGTTGAAAATACCATCTCTAGGAAATACCCAGATATATCCATCTGCGTATATGGGGTCAATATAGAAATCAAAATAATCGGTGTCTGGGAAATCGACATCACTTGTTTTAAATTTGTATTGAAGTCCAGGAAGTAAACGCAGTTTGTCATTTCCTTTTAGTCCGACTTGAGTTACTATGTTAGGAACTCTCCCTTCGGCTATAACCAATTGTTTGGCTCTAGCAACTTCACCCTCTTTTGAGAATAGATTCCAATGACCATTTTCTTTTGTTACTTTAGTTATTTTCAGTCCTTCATGTCTATCTGCACCCGCAGCGACAGCATCATCAGATATAGTTCTATCAAGTCCCCAACGATGGATTGAGTATCCTGGTGACATTAGCCCTACAGATTTACCATTCGGCATCCTTATTCGGTTGCCTTTTACTTCTCTTATTGCCCAATCACCAACAGGGTAATTTGTGTGTTCTAAGGCGATTTTTCCTAAACCCTCTCCACAGTGGATTGGATCACCTACTCTTTTCTTTCTATCAAATGTAACTACAGAGTGGCCGGCTTCTGCTAAACGTAGTGCAGTCATTCCTCCTGCTGGTCCTTGACCAACTACAGCTACATCATACATGGAGAATCCGATTACACCTTCATAATAAGACTACTCTTTTTTCTTTGAGTCTCGGAGTACAGGTCGTGCTTCTCTAAATGATTCTAGTTCTTCTAATGATAATTCACAAACGATAACTCCTTCCTCAAAACTAGGCATCTCAGCTATGGTTTTCCCCCGTGGGTCTACTATTACAGACTCCCCTGCAAAAGTTAAACTACCTTGTGTTCCAACATTATTTGAATAGGCGTAGAAGCAGGTGGTTTCAATTGCTCGGGCAGGTATGACTCTATGGAATAAAGGTCTTGAAGTTGTTGGACTTGCAGCTAGGTTCAATATTAATTCAGCACCATTACGGGCCAATCCCATAGAAGTTTCAGGGAAGAAAAGGTCATAACAAATCTGGACACCTATTTTTCCGAAAGGTGTTTCAAAAACTGGAGTTTGATTCCCTTCACCAAAGAACATTTTCTCTTCGAATGGGCCAAAATTGGGTAAGAATTGTTTGCGATAGTGTCCTATGTATCCTTCAGGTCCAATCATAATAGCTGAGTTGAACAGAGATTTCCCAGATTTTTCAACAATCCCAGTGGCAATGTGAATATTATATTTTTTAGATAAATTAATTATCCCATTTTGAGCTTTGCTTGAACTGGGGATTTCCTCTGCCACTTTGCTGTAATTATCTCTTAAATTATAACCAGTAATGAATAGTTCCGGAAATGCAATTAGATCTAATTTTCCATGGCATTTCTCTTGTGCATTCTTAATCAGGTTCTCCATTATTTCTAGATTTTTTTCAATATCTCCAAGAATAATAGGTGCTTGTCCTATTGCTAAATGCATGGGTCCCATTTGGGCCTGTTAATAATAGATGTTATTGCTTAATTTCAATAAGGGCTTTGTTCTGAAGAGGATTGTGAAACTATTGCCCGATACTTCTAGAATAATCGAAAAATTCATTCAAACACGTGTAAAAGAAGCAGGAGCTGATGGTGTTGTTTTAGGATTGTCGGGAGGCATTGATTCAGCCACTACACTTGCTTTAGCAGTATCTTCTTTAGGTAGTGCTAATGTCCTTGGGTTAATCATGCCCTTTCGTGATTCAGAATCTATTACATTAGCTTCTAATCATGCACAATCACTTAGTGTTAAAACTAAAAAATATAACATATCATCGATAGTCAAATCATTTAAGGAAGTCACAGATTCTTATTCATCTAAAGCCTCTGAGGGGAATTTGCATTCTAGAGTGAGAATGTCATTACTTTATGGAGAAGCATTTTCATCGAATTCACTTGTTATTGGTACTTCAAATAAATCTGAACTTTTAGTAGGATATTATACAAAATGGGGTGATGGTGCCTCAGATTTCCTTCCGATAGGTGATATTTATAAGTCACAGGTTTATGCTTTAGCTGAAAGTTTAGAAGTACCTAAAGAAATTCTGGATCGTGTACCAACGGCAGAGCTTTGGGAGGGGCAAAGTGATGAAGAGGAGTTAGGGATTGATTACCTTACTTTAGATAAAATATTGCTAGGTTTAGAGCGTCAATTGTCTTTTGATAAGCTCTCATTAAATACTGGAATTACAGTAGAATCTATCACTCGAATTGATAATTTGATAAAATTTACGATACATAAACGAGTTTTCCCACCAGTCTGTAAAATTGGCCGAAGAACGGTTGGATTAGATTGGAGGGAAACCATAGGAAGCAAATAAATCTAAAATTTAGTTATTACGTTAAATAACGAATTAAACTAATAACATATTTTATTGTTTAATACTGTGGAACCAACATGCCTTTTTTGGCAGGTTCTACCGTTTTTTTTCCTTTTCTGGGGTGGTAGTACTTGTAAAAATGGGGAAAAGGTATTTTTTTCTAGGTTATGTAACGCTTATTATATAGTACCTTTATAGCGGCAGACCGATGAAATTAATTCGAATAAAAAGATTGTATGACTCATTTTTGCCACCCTTGGGGGTGGCCTAATTGCCAGCTAAAGTAAACGGTTTGAAAATCGAGCGCAAATTTACACAGGCAGGCCAAGATCCCTTTCAAAAGCTAGATTGGACTAAAAGAGATGTGGAGATTCGTAATTTTGATGGCACTGTTGCTTTTTCAATGAAAGATGTTAGTCTTCCAGATAATTATAGCCAAGTTGCAGCAAATGTTCTTTCACAAAAATACCTTAGAAAGGCTGGCGTCCCAAAGAAGCTAAAAAAAGTTAGAGAAAAAGGAGTTCCGATTTGGCTTCAGAAAAGTATTCCGGATGAAAAAGCAATGGATAATCTTCCTGAATCTGAAAAATATGGTGAGGAGGTCGATGGCCGCCAAACTTTTCGAAGATTAGCAGGTACTTGGACTTATTGGGGTTGGAAGCATGGTTATTTTGGAACGGAGGATGATGCTAGATCTTACTATGATGAAATGTGTTTTATGCTTGCTTCACAGAGGGCTTCTCCTAATTCCCCTCAATGGTTCAATACAGGATTGAATTGGGCATATGGTATTGAGGGTCCACCCCAAGGTCATTATTTTGTGAATCCAGATACAGAGGAGCTAGAAAGATCAGTGAATGCTTATGAGCATCCACAACCTCATGCTTGTTTTATTCAATCAGTTTCAGATGATTTAGTAAGTGAAGGTGGAATTATGGACTTGTGGACTCGTGAAGCTCGTCTTTTCAAGTTTGGTTCAGGTACTGGAAGTAATTTTTCAAGAATAAGAGGTGAGGGCGAACCTCTGTCAGGTGGTGGTATGTCATCTGGATTGATGTCTTTCCTAAGAATTGGTGACCGGGCAGCAGGGGCGATAAAGTCTGGCGGAACAACACGTAGAGCAGCTAAGATGGTTAGTTTGGATATGGATCACCCAGATATTGAAGCTTTTATAAATTGGAAAATGACGGAAGAAGAGAAAGTGGCCGCATTGGTTGCAGGTTCACAGCATCTTCAAAATCATGGTAATGAAATATTAGCCGCAATTCAGGCATATTCTGATGATGAATCGCGATTTGTTCAGGCAAAAAATAAACCATTAGCGATAGCAATAAGCTCAGCATTGAAAGCTTATATTCCTGATAATCTAATAGCGAGAGTACTAGAGTTAGGTCAGCAAGGCTATACACACATTGAACTAGATACTTACGACACTTCTTGGGAAGGGGAGGCTTATTCTACAGTTTCTGGACAAAATAGTAACAATTCAGTTAGAGTTAGTAATGATTTTATGCATTCAGTTATAGGAGAAAAGGACTGGAACTTATACTGGCGTACTGAGCTTGAAGATGCTGAGAAAGAGAGTCGAACTCCTAAGCCTTGTAAGACACTCCCTGCCAATGAGCTGTGGGATACTATTGCTAGAGCGGCTTGGTCCTGTGCTGATCCTGGATTACAATATGATACAACTATTAACGAGTGGCATACATGTTCACCAGATGGGCCAATTAATGGAAGTAATCCTTGCTCTGAGTATATGTTTTTGGATGATACAGCCTGTAATTTAGCTAGTCTAAATTTAGTCAAATATTATGACCAAGAAACAACTCAATTCAACACAGAAGAGTACGTTCATTCTATTCGGCTTTGGACAATAGCTCTTGAAGTCTCAGTTCTTATGGCTCAATTTCCGTCTGTAGAAATAGCACAGCGTAGTTATGATTATAGAACACTAGGATTGGGTTATGCCAATATAGGTTCGTTGTTGATGCGTATGGGAATCCCTTACGATGACAATAGGGCTTCGGCAATCTGTGGATCTCTTACTTCTCTGTTAGGTGGTGTTTCTTATGCTACTAGTGCTGAAATGGCATCGGTTAAGGGTCCTTTCCCACGTTATGATTACAATAAAGACAATATGCTTAGAGTTATGCGTAATCATAGGAGGGCTGCTTATAATTTAGCAGATGAAGAATACGAAGGATTGACTATTAAACCAAAAGGAATTGACCCTAATTATTGTCCTGAATATTTGCTTACAGCTTCTCAGAAATGTTGGGATCAAGTTATTGAATTAGGAGAGAAATATGGCTTCCGTAATGCACAGTCTACAGTGATTGCACCTACGGGCACAATTGGCATTGTAATGGATTGTGATACAACAGGCATTGAACCAGATTTTGCATTAGTCAAATTCAAAACTTTGGCTGGCGGTGGCATGCTTCGAATTATAAATCAGTCTGTTCCAATGGCTTTGGATCGCTTAGGGTATGATCAATTACAATCCAAAGAAATTGTTGACTACATAGTTGGTTCAGCAACATTTGAAGGATCACCCGAAATCAATCCAGAATCATTACAAAAGAAAGGTCTTACTCCTAGTGTCATAAGTTCTATTGAATCCCAAATAGGAAATTTCACATCTCTTAATCATTTGGTCACGGTTTCATCAGTTGGTTCGGATTTTTGTGTAGATAAATTAAGAGTTAGTGAGTCTCAAGCAGAAGATTGGGATTTTGATTTATTATCACATTTAGGTTTTACCAATGAACAAATAACATCGGCAAATGATTACATTTTTGGCCGTCTTACCATTGAAGATGCCCCTCATATTAAGGAAAAGGACTTAGCTGTTTTTGATTGCGCAAGCAAATGTGGTCAATATGGTACACGCTCAATTGCTTGGAATGCACATATTAACATAATGTCTGCAGCTCAGCCATTCATATCTGGGGCAATTTCCAAGACAATAAACATGCCTCATGAATCAACGATAGAAGATATCAAGCAGGCTTACATGGATTCGTGGAGAGGTATGATTAAGGCAAATGCACTCTACAGAGATAGTTCAAAATTAAGTCAACCATTGATGTCTGGTACGGTGTTAAAGGTCAATATTGAGGAAGAAGAAGATATTGCTGAGGGATTAATGAGTACTGAAAAGGCAATTGATGTAATGGCTGATGCCTTACCAGTTCCTGACGCAAAACCACTGGCGCGGAAGATAGTTACTAGATATATAGCACAGAGACGACGTCTTCCAAATAAAAGAGAAGGATATATTCAAAAAGCTAAGATTGGAGGCCATAATGTTTATCTTCACACTGGCGAGTATAAAGACGGAAGTTTAGGTGAAATTTTCATTGATATGCATAAGGAAGGTGCGGCGTTCAAAGCACTTACAAACGCATTTGCTATTGCTGTTAGTTTAGGATTACAACATGGCGTACCACTCAAAGAATTTGTAGATGCCTTTGTGTTCACAAGATTTGAGCCTAACGGGCCAGTTATCGGTAATGACCGAATAAAAATGTCGACTAGTATTTTAGACTACATATTCCGTGATTTAGCAGTTAATTATCTTGACAGAAGTGATTTAGCCCATGTTAAACCAGAAGATTTGAAACCCGATATTGTCAGATCTGAAGGTGAAACTGAAACTGAGTCAAATTTAAATTCAGGATTAAGTCCAGCAGGTTCTGCAACAGATGGACATGAAATACAATTGACTTTGGATGATGTTGAACCTGCAAAAGCAGACACAGCTTCTTTACAAACAGATTTGAGTGATTTATCCATAGCATCAGCTCCTTTGGTTTCTGGAGAAGGTGAAGGTTTAGCTTTAGAAGAAGCAGGAAAATTTGGGTTTGAAGGAGATCCTTGTCCAGAATGTGGGCAGTTCACTCTAGTATCAAATGGTAGCTGTCTCAAATGCGTAAGTTGTGGTTCAACTACAGGTTGTTCATAGTTAGATAAGCTAAATAAGCCCGATACAAATGCGATAGTCAATGGTTACACGGAAACCTGTAGGAACCCAAAAGGGCCGTTCACTCTTGTCTGGTATGATAGGTAGTTCGCTTTCAAATTTCGAAAATTACAACAATAAAGAAGTTTATAGTTTAGGTAATTTTACAGTTACCGGACGCTTAGTATCAGGTACTGTGGGCTTTGTAGTTATAATTATAATGCTAATGCTTACTTTTTCATCTGCTGCAAATTCAGTTCCGGTTTCAGGTTTAGGAGGAACGACTGCTTTTACTGCAGACGTAACAATTACAGAGAATTCTGGTCCTTCATTGTCTGGTTCTTTGGATGAAGGTGAGTCAATTGAATTTGGATACATCATGGAAGAAATAGACTGGGATTATACACAAGAAATGCGAATTACAGAGATTATAGTTTCAGTAAATTGGAATGCAGATGGTGGTGCAGGTCCAGGAAGACAAGTTACGTTTGAGGTATCCTCAGATAATAATAGTGTAGGCGAAAGCCAAAACGATGGTGGAGGGGGTGGAGATATACCTATAACTTGGTCTATCAACCCACTTCCTGAGACGGTATCAGATACTGCAGATAGTCCGGATGATTTTGTATCATCATTTGAGAAAAATGGGCAGTGGATGGGCGGCCGTTTTACATTTACACAAGCTAGTCAGGGTTCAATTCTGCTAAGCGAATCGGTGAGTTATACTATCACTTTAACATATTATACTTGGGAATTTGAAAATATAAGAGAAGTTGCAGAAATATGATGGAAACTAATATTGAAGAAGGAAATCTTCTTTTTACGGATGAATACAAGAAAGCTCTCGAGAAAGCGTCTTACGAAATTGTGGGTAATCACTCAGCAGTCGAAATTTGTGGTTGGACTAAGAAAAGTTTTGATGGGAAAAGCGGTGGTTGCTATAAACAGAAGTTCTACGGCATCCGTTCACATCAATGTACTCAAATGACTCCTGCAGCAGTTGCCTGTGATCAAAAATGTGTTTATTGTTGGCGGGCAAATGAAATGTTTTCAGGACAACAGGACTTGATGGAATATGCAAACGACGACCCTGTTGATATTATTGAAGGTTCTATCGAAGGGCATTTGAGAAAATTATCAGGTTTTGGTGGGAATTCAAAAGTAGACAGGCAAAAATTTATTGAGTCTCAAACAGTACGCCACTTTGCAATATCCTTGACAGGCGAACCTACATTGTACAAAGGGTTACCAGGGATGCTCCGTGAACTTAGTTCACGTAAGATATCCTCATTTCTTGTAACAAATGGACTTCACCCGGAGATGATTGAAAAACTTCGTGATGAAGATTCACTTCCTACTCAACTTTACATGTCACTTGATGCCCCAGATGAGGCAACATGGAAAAAGATAGATATTCCTTTAGTGCCAAATTTTTGGGATAAAATCAAAGGTACTTTGGAACTAATGGATGGGTTAAAAACTAGGAAGGTTCTTAGGATGACAGTAGTAAAAGGATGGAATGATTTTGATATTTCAGGTTATGCTGAACTGATAAAGTTGGCAGGTGAACGCGTAATGATTGAAGTAAAATCGTACATGCATTTAGGGCCAGCTCGTAAGCGCCTTAGTCAAGACAATATGTTGTCCTATGAAGAAATCTTGGACTTTTCCAATAACTTAGCCTCAGAATTAGGATGGAAAGTTATAGATGAAGCCCCAAATAGTTTGATTGCCTTAGTTGCCGAAGAAGACTGGGATGGGCGGATTATTGACTTTGGTGATCCTTCTACAGGCCATCTTGACCCCTCATTTACCTGTTAAACCCCAAAAAGGTAAATAGTACTACAGAGACCTCAGATTAGTGGATTATATTTCAGGTATTGAATCTGCATTCAAGACATACATCGGAGAGAATTCTATAGAATTACTTAGAAAAGATATAACTGATAAGCCTATGATTTTGATTGCTGGCGATCAATTAACAGGTAAATCTACACAAGCCAAACGTTTAGCAGATTTTTGGGGAGGTTCGTTTCACTCTGTAGGTTCATTATTCAGGCAAGCTGCCAAGGATAGAGGAATAACAGTAGCAGAACAAGCTCGTTTACTTTTGGTTGAAAGAGGAATTGATGTAGATATTGATTACAAAACATGTCAGATGATTACTGGGGCTAAAATAAAATCTAATTTGGGCGTCATTGAGGGCAGACAGCCAGCCTATATGGGTAATTTTATGGAAAGTTTAGGCAAGAAAAATTTAGTCAGGCTTTATTTCCAGTGTTCAATCCGAGATCAAGCCCTTCGTTTTTTGAGGAGAGAAGCTGGTGAGGATGCTTATTCGATAGGGAAAAATCAAATTCCAAGAGGAGATTATGACAATTTAGAAGCATTAGAAGTAGAAATAAAACTTCTTGATATTGAGAATAAACAGAAAATAATATCTGATTTTATAGAGAATCAGAGTAGAGATGAAGATGATAGGCATAGATACTCTGGTTTGTATGGATTTGATTATGGGAATTTAGATGGTTATGATATTGTTTTAAATACAAATGATAAAGAACCCGAGACTGTTTTTGAGGATGTAATTAAAGAGTTAGGTAATATTGGCTTTCGAGCAGATTAATAAACTACCTAATACAATGGTTAATGTGGACTTATCTCCTAATGAATTGAAATTGCTGAAATGTTTGAAGGAGGGCCCTCTTTCTCCTAACGAGGCTTCTCTGAAATCAGAGCTTGGCGAAAAAGAAGCAATGTCTGCAGCATCTTGGCTTCGAAGTAAGGGATTGGTCGAGATATCTGAAGAATCAACTATTTTTCTTTTTCCTAATGAAGAAGGTAAGAAATATGCCGAACAGGGCCTACCTGAGCGAAGGGCGGTAGAATGGCTTAATCAAATGGGTGAGTCTTTAGTTGATGAATTACCTTTAGACGATAATGAAAAGAAAGTAGTTATTGGTTGGCTGAAAAGGAAGAAATTTGCTGAATTAGAAAAAACAGAAGATGGATTGAAATTATTGCCTACGGGAAATATAGATGAAACTCCTGATGAAAATGTTTTGGTAATTCTAAGTCGAAAACCTATGGTTGAGAGTGAAATAGACAAAGAGGGTCTTGCTTTACTTAAAGGTAGGCAGGTTTTAGAGACAAAAGAGGAAGTTTCACGTATTTTTAATTTGACTGAAGAGGGTGAAAAATTTGATATTGAAAATACAGATGATAATCTTATAGGTGAATTAACGCCAGAAATGCTTCAATCCGGAGAATGGAAAGGAAAAGATTTCCAAAGATATAGCACAGACACTGGAGTTGAGGCTTCTGATTTTGCAACACTTCATCCTTTGACGAGATTCACCGAAGATATTCGTTCTATATTTCTCCAAATGGGGTTCACAGAAATAGAGGGTGATTACGTTGAATCAGCATTTTGGAATATGGATGTTTTATTCATACCACAAGATCATCCTGCGCGTGAGCTGCAAGATACATTTTATCTTTCTGAACCCGCATCTTTTGTCATAAATGATGAAGATTTGTTAGATCAGGTTAAATCCATCCATGAGGACGGAGGCAAGACTGAGTCTACTGGATGGGGCAGTAATTGGAGTAAGGAAACGGCTCAGCAGGCACTTTTGAGAACACATACAACAGTTGGTACTATCCGTTATTTATCAGATAATCCTGAGCCACCGATTCGTGTTTTTAGTGTTGGTCGAGTATTTAGGAGGGAAGCTTTGGACGCTACACATTTACCTGAATTTACACAAGTTGAAGGCATAATTGTTGAACCTGAAGCTAATTTTGGAATGCTTATTGGTGTTCTAAAGGAATTTTATAGGAGAATGGGATTCCATGATGTTAGAGTTAGACCTGCATATTTTCCTTACACAGAACCGTCTTTAGAAGTCGAAGTTCGCTTTGGTGATAAGTGGCTTGAGTTAGGAGGGGCAGGGATATTCCGACCTGAAGTTACAGCTCCATTTGGAATAGAATGCCCTGTGTTAGCTTGGGGTTTGGGTTTAGAGAGACTAGCTATGTTGCATTTAGGCATAAAAGATATTCGAATGCTTTACCAAAGTGACCTTCGGTGGCTTAAAGAAACAGTTTAAGCTAGACTGATACTTACTTTTTTGATAGCAATATTACTTCCATCTTGAACGAATGTAACATAGGATTGTCCAGGAATCAATCCTAAATCTTCTTCAACCCATTTTGGGAGATAAATTCTTCGGTTTATGTCATATTTCTTTACATCCGTAACTTGTTCATTCATGCACCTATATAGTCAGACACTCTAAAAGGATTATGGGTGATTAGGGTAACCTTTAGTGTTAATTTTATCACCCCTATCTTGATAGCAACCTAATGGCATCGGTACGTATTGCAATAACAGGGGCAGCAGGACAGATAGGCTATAGTTTACTTCCAAGGATAGCAGCCGGGGAGATGTTTGGTTCACAAACTAAAGTATCATTACAACTACTTGAAATTCCTCCCGCGTTAGAGGCACTTGGAGGTGTGGCTATGGAACTTCAAGATTGTGCCTTCCCACTTTTAGATAATGTAATTGTAACATCAAACCCAGATGAGGCCTTTAGTGGTGCAAATCTCGGTTTACTAGTTGGTAGTAAACCTAGAGGTCCCGGTATGGAGCGTTCAGATTTGCTTAAGGATAATGGTAAAATATTTGTAGGCCAGGGAAAATCTATCGCAGAAAATGCAGCAGATAATTGTTGTATAGTAGTCGTTGGTAATCCTTGTAATACTAATTGTATGATTGCAGCATCTCAATCAGATCGTTTTGGATCAGATAGATTTACAGCTATGACGCGCCTTGATCAGAATAGAGCTGTTTCTATGCTTGCTGTAAAAGCAGGCGTTGATGTTGCTGAAGTATCATGTATGGCTATCTTTGGAAATCACAGTCCAACTATGTTTCCAGATTATTCTAATGCACTGATTTCAGGAAAACCAGCTACAGAAGTTATTGGTGATGATAATTGGTTGAAAAATGAATACATACCTGCCGTTGGCAAGAGAGGTGCAGCAATAATCAAAGCTAGAGGACTTTCAAGTGCAGCATCTGCTGCTAATGCATTAATCAATCATGTCCAGAGTTTGTACACTGTTAGTGATACAATCCATTCGTTAGTAGTATGCAGTAAAGGGCAATATGGTTTTGCAGATGGAGTATGGGCCGGTATGCCCGTTCGCACGGTGTCTCCAGGTAATTATGAGGTAGTTGAGGGTTTTGAACATGATGAATTTGCTAAAGGGGCGTTAGCTAAGACGAATACTGAATTAGTTTCCGAAAGAGAAATGGTTTCCGAATATCTTTAGTCAGGTCCAGCTTTGTAATAATCACCAAAGCTTTCGTATTGAGTAAAATTGTTTTTAAAGAGTTTTATCAATTGTTTAGCTTTTGCGTCATAAGCTTCTTTATCATCCCAAGTATTTCTAGGATTTAGAATATTAGAATCAACGTCAGGTACGCTTTCAGGTACCAATATTTTGAAATTTGAATCAGGTGTAAAGTTCACATTATTCAATTCACCCTCTAGTATTGCAGTTAACATCCTTCTAGTAACAGGTAAATCAATTCGACTACCAACACCATATGCCCCGCCACTCCACCCAGTGTTAACTAGCCAAGCCTGTGCGTTATGCTTTTTCAATTTTTTACCTAACAATTCAGCATAAGTAGTAGGATATTGAGGCATAAAGGGAGCCCCAAAACATGTTGAGAATGTTGCTACAGGTTCAGTAATACCTCTCTCAGTTCCGGCTACTTTTGCAGTATATCCACTTAGAAAATGATACATTGCCATTTCGGGGGTGAGTTTAGAAACAGGTGGAAGAACTCCAAATGCATCACAAGTAAGAAAAATCACATTGTCAGGGTGACCTCCTTGTTCGGTCGGCTCTATGTTTTCAATATAATTGAGAGGGTAAGAGACCCTTGTGTTTTCAGTTATTGAACCATCACTGTAATCAACAACACCATTTTCATCTGTTATCACATTTTCAAGTAATGCACCCGGTTTGATTGCATTGTAAATATCAGGTTCTTTGGTTGGATCAAGATTGATTGTTTTTGCATAACATCCACCTTCAAAATTAAAAATTCCGTTGTCAGACCAGCCATGTTCGTCGTCTCCTATTAATCTTCTATTTGGATCTGTTGAAAGCGTTGTTTTTCCTGTACCACTCAAACCGAAGAATAGTGCCGAATCTTCATCATTGCCTATATTTGCTGAACAGTGCATAGGCATAACGCCTTCTAATGGTAGGTAAAAATTTAGCGCTGAGAATATTGATTTCTTAATTTCACCGCCATATTCTGTTCCTCCGATAATGGCTATTTTCTTCTCTAAGTTCAGTACAATAAAAACAGGTGAATTCAAACCTAATTTTTCCCAATTCTCAACTTTCGTAGAATAAGCATTTAAGATAGTGAATTCAGGGTTAAATCCCTTCAATTCTTCATCATTAGGACGTATAAACATATTATGTGAAAAATGGCCTTGCCAAGATTTTAGTGTCACTACGCGAAGAGGTAATTGGTATCTTTTATCAGCGCCAGCAAAACCATCAAAAACAAAAAGTTCTTTAGCATTCATTTCCCTCTTTACAGCAGCTTCTAAATCATCAAATGCTTCTTCGCTAAGTGGTTGGTTAATTTCCCCCCAATCTACAAGATTTTCATTTGATTTATTCTTTACTATAAATCTGTCTTTTGGTGATCTGCCGGTATAAATTCCAGTATCAACAATAACAGTTCCATTATCAGACAGCCTTCCTTCATTTCTCTTTAGTTCTTGCTCTCTCCATTCATCTTGTGAAAGATTACAATGTACAGCTGATGGTTGAATACCCATCTGCTCTAATTGCTGAAGCATACGGCGTTGGACACAAAACTGTATTTATAATTGAGGGATGGCATTTAGTACTACAGTGTTTACACAGACCCCACCCCTTGGACATAGCTTATTACTCGGGCCGGTGGTCTAGGGGTTATGACGTCGCCCTTACAAGGCGAAGATCGGCGGTTCGATTCCGCCCCGGCCCACCATTCAAGGCGCAAACAGAAGATGTTAGGACAAAATTTCCTTATAGATGACAATATTGCTAATAAAATTGTCAAATTAGCGTCTATAGAAGATGGTGAAAAAATACTTGAAATAGGTCCTGGCAGGGGAATTTTAACTGAATTATTGGTTGATAAAGGAAAATTACTGGCTGTAGAAAAAGATAGATGGCTTGCCGTAGTTCTTAAGCAAAAATTTGCAGATAGGGCTGAAATAGTGGAAGATGATATTCTTAAATTTGAAGTCCCTGAAATTGATGTTATTGTTGCAAATTTACCATATTCCATTTCTTCTCCTATTCTTTTTAGATTGTTTAATTATAAATGGAAGAGAGCTGTTTTAATGTTCCAAGAAGAATTTGCTAATCGCCTTGTAGCTAGGCCAGGGTCTAAGGTCTATGGTCGACTTTCAGTAATGGCTAATCATTATGTTGACACAAGAAAGCTTTTCAAAGTTTCCAAAACTGCATTTCAACCACAGCCCAAAATACATTCCCAAGTAGTTCAGTTAGTGCGTCGTACACCTGATTATGAGTTGGATGATTTTGATACGTTTGAGGAAGTGGTTAGATCAATTTTCACACATCGTAGAAAGAAAATACGTAATTGTCTTAAATTAAATTTTAAAGATCTCGAGGTCGATGATTTAGAAAATATGGATGAACGAGCAGAGGTTCTAAAACCTAGTGAAATTGCAGCTTTATCCAATTCAATCTTTGCTAGAAAATTAGAATAATCTTTTGAGAAGTAGCATGTCAGTTAAACTTGCTTTGACCTTTAAATCACCAGACATGTAAGCTTTAACCGGTGAAATGTCTCTTTGGATTAGTGCTGATAAAATTTCTGAATTTGCCGTTACTACTAAATCGGCATTCATATCTTCTGTTCTAACAAAATCTTCAATTCTCAAATTTTCTAATTTACTCGAATAAGTATCACCATCTGAAACACAAATACAGATTGTTCTGTTCTTTCCCTCAATCATTTTAGAGAAGTTAGGTTCGTTGTCTATTCTGGAATTAAACTCTACCACTTTTTCACCAAGCAAATTTATTACGCTGTTAGTCATTATTTTCACCGAAGTCATCAAGTGTTTTTACAGGTCGTATTCGTTCCAAAGTTTTCCAACTTTCACGAGTACCAGTAGGCCACTTACCATTATCAGCATAAAAGCTCTTCAAAAACTTAATTGTCCTTTCATCAGAGGGATATCCACTACCAAAATCTCCTATTTTGTCCTTAAGTTTTTCAATTTCCTTTTCTCTTGTTTCTTTAGCAATTATAGATGCGGCCGCAACAACTTCTATTTTTGCATCCGCTTTGTGCATAGAGATAACATCAGTATCATTCTTATTGGTAAGGTTTGCTTTAATTTGACTACCAAATCTTTGTTCATTAACATCAGCAGCATCGACATAAGCTATGTTTGGGTCTAGTTTGGAAATCAGTCTTTCAAAAGCTTCACGATTTAATTCATTCAACTTGTTTTTCTTTCTATATTCATCTACTATTTCAGGCTTAATTATTTCTACAGCAAAATTGAATTCTGCCTTAATTCTATTATACAATTCTTTTCTTTTCCTTTGTGTTAATTGTTTTGAATCTTTCATTCCCAAATTTGCTATATCTTTTGCATTATTTACAGCGACAGCAGCAACAACTAAAGGCCCTACAACAGGCCCTTTTCCAGCTTCATCTACACCACAAATCATGTTTCAAGGACTAAGTGGGCCCAGTTACGGGCCATAAAATATATTGCTGCCATTTCTGGTAACTCAGCAACACTTTCAGGCTTTAGAGTAGCAAGTCCATCTCCCATTGTCACAGGGTGACTGACAATTGATCGTATTTTAACTAAATTATTGCCGAATGCAATTGCATCTTTCATGGGGTCAAATCTTTCTAATTTCTTAGAATCCATAGTAGTAACTTTTAGCCCTGATCCGCCATGTAAAGAACCAGGTAAACGGATTAGTCGGTGTATGTCTCCTGTTACGGGTTCATCAGGGTGTATTGCAGTTTCTTTTAAGGCAATTTTTACAAATAGTCTTTTTGGTGTTTTAGGAAGTTTGTTGAATATATTATCATTATTATCCTTGAAATCTAGCATATCGTTCGAAACACCAAATTTTTTCATAATGGTTTTTTTCTCATCATCATCATCATTTTTTTCTCTTAAATCGTCTAGGGTATGGTGAATGTATCTGGTGATAATTCCCTGCCAGCCTTTTGCGTCTTTTTTAGGTAGTTTTTCAATACCTAGATTTTTTCTTTCAATGCCTTTTCCTCTAATGGGATATTCCTTTGTATATCCTGCATCAATTAATATTTTGTTCAAGTCTAAACCTTTTCCAGTGAGATAGTCTGCGATTTCTCGTCTCGCTCCTGATGGTAATGTCAGCAATTCAGGAGTTCTTACATGAACATGATATCCCCTTCCTCCACTAAATGTAATCAATAAATCTTCTTCACTCAATCCAAAATCGCCTAATAGAACATCAACTACAAGTCTGTATGTTTGTTCTCTGATATATCCCATAAGTTTAGAGAAAGGTATTTTCCCTTTTTTGACATCTTCCATTTCAGGCAAATGGTCAGCGTCTAAATCAAAAATTAAATCTGCACCTTGCCATTCTTTGTCAACCATAGTATTCTTGCTCGGATCCTTGTAATATGCTACAGAATGATAGCAATGTGCTGGTGCAATTCTTGCCAAGTAGGTTTTAACTTCCTTAATGGTGCGAAAATTCACATGCCGATTCATTATTCCGCCTTTCCATCTAAGAAAACCCCATTCTCTTGAAGTAAATCTAGGAGGAAGTGTAATGTCTGCATTTTTGTAATATTCTTGAAATTTATCTTTAAGGTAATCTTTGGTTTTAATAGGTTCAATATCTTTTAACAAGCTCATTTTATTACTTTATACCAAGATTTCTTGGCCCCTAATATTCCTTGACTAAACCATCCATTTCTTAATTTTTGTCCTATTGTATATTCCCACGGCTTTCTAGGGAGTTTCTCTGAAAACAATTTCAATATATTTCTGTTATCCAGTTCATTTTTTCCTTTGATTTCGATATAGGTTATATTTCCTGAGCTCGGTCTTTCACTCCATATGTCAACTACAGCAGCAATTTCATCGACTTCATACCTGTAAACCATTGCTGTTCTTTCAAGTGCTATTACAATAGCAACACTACTATATGTTCGGTTGACATTAGTTCTCTTATATTGATATCCCAATTCATCTAATAATCTTCTGAAAACCGTAGCTGTAGATTTGGGTTCAAAGCAAACAGGTAATTTCACCAAATTATTTCCCCGCCAATTGCAGGATAACCAAGTTCATATTTTTCCAGTGTTTGTGGATGGATTTCGCCATATTTCAGTGCAGCATTTTCGGATTTAATCTGAACACATCTTCCAGGAATAAAAAGCGAATCATCATATTCGGTAGGCTCCCCCTCTAATTCAAGTCTCTTTGATATGATTTCTGCAGTTGTTTTTGCACTGGAAAAAGTAGATTTACTTGCCAGTTCAACCCATGCTAGTGATGTGCGATTACTATGTTCAATTACCACTTGTCCAACTTCAAATATTCTTTGTGGCAACTCTCTGTGTCTATTGCTTTTCAGCAATTCTATCAGGTTTGGTAGGATACTTGATCGCAGCATATGGTAGTCTTCAGTAACAGGGTTTGAGACTTCAGCTTCATAGTTGCTTTCTCTTCCTGTGGTTTCATGTAGCATTTTAGTGGATGTAAGTGTGAGAGTTACAACTTCTTGAAATCCGATACCGAGCATTGTTTCTCTACAATTTTTCTCTAGTTTTCTTGATTCTAATGCATCACCGAATCGGGTTTCTTTTGGTAGTTGCTCAGGTAAATTGTCATATCCTAAACCTATTGCTACTTCTTCGAGTAAATCTATTGGATGAATTATATCTGCGCGATAGGCAGGTGTTTTTACATGCCAAGTTCCGTCTTTTAGATCCGGTTCCATGGCACATTTTCTAAATGCTTTGAATACAGCAAAATTCTCAACATCAAGACCTAGTAAATTTACCAAATAATCATTTTTAATTTTATGCGTTTTTGGTTCCATCTGGGGCACTATTATTTTTTCAGTAGGATATCTAATTTCTAGTTGTTCAATTTCTCCACCTCTTTCGACTAGTGCTGCTGCAACGATATTCAAGCATGCTTCTACAGCATTTTGGTCCAAACCCGTTACATCAATTAGGACCTCTGTTGTTTTGTCAGTAATTGTAGTTAATGCACCATTGATGATAGGTGGCATAGATGCAACTTCACCTTTTGAGTCTGTAATTATAGGATATTCTTTAAATTCTTTCAGAAGATGTGCATATTCGATTCCTTTGGGGTGTTCTTTTAGAATTTCTTCGGGTGTCATTTCGTAATCTTTTTGGAGGGGGACAAAAGCAGGTTCATGGGGGGAACAAGTAGTATAGTTGAATGGCCCTTCTAATTTTTCTAAATCGTGAATTCCAATAGAAACTTTATTTCTTTTACGGCCTAGTGTTACATGTAACTTTTCTTGGAGCTCCATTAAACATTTTATTGCCATATCATCAAGTTTAATACCTCTTACAATACCGCCCAAAACAGAAGGTCTAATCTCTAAAACATCGGGAGACACAAGCATATGTGTCGTAGCCGCATTTGTCTTGTAATCTACAAGACCTAATGGTTGTTCTGTAAATGCCCTAATAGCCCTTGCAACTCCTTCTGTGGATAGTAAGTCAGGCCTGTCTGGGAAAAATTCGACAATAGCATCTTTTTCATTAATTTCGTCAGGATCTGCACCTATCTGTGAAATAATCTTTGAAAAACTCTCAGAATCTAAGGGCTCTTTTAGCATCCGATTTAGGTCATCAAATTCAATATTTATTACAGGCATCTTAAACCCTCATGTCATGCCATTATAAGGAAATATCTCGATTAATTCAACTATTACTTGTTACGATTTCTTTCACGTTTTCTACGGCGCATTTTCTTCTTACGCCATTTCCAACGCTGCTTTCCGGCTTTTTTCCAAACTCGAGAGCTTCTCTTCATTATTAGGTTGGTCGCACTCGCGCACCGTATATAAAATCAGACCTCTTCAATAATCTAAAGATATAGAAGGTTCAGCTATTTCTTTTTTAACTTTATTTATTAATTCAGGTAAGTCTAAGTTATCATTTGTTTTTACCCAAATTCTTATTTTGTTAATCTTCATTTTATAATCACATTTTGCACATTTTTTACTTTTGTAGTCTAAATCAACTCCACAAACATGTTTGCATTTGGGGCATGAAATAATGCCTAACATAGATATACATCAGATTGAACTAAATAGAATTATCACCGGAAAGTATTATGAAGTGCATTTAATCGCATATTAATGGAGTATCCAGAGTTTCCAAACAGTGACGAGTACACGCCCATTAGTGACATATTGAAAGGTAAATCAAAGAAATCCGTTAAAATTAGGGGATGGATATACAGAACACGTTCCTCAGGTAAATTGGCTTTTGTGGTGGTTAGAGATTCAACAGGCATTGTCCAGTGCACAGTTTCTAAGGATAAAGTAGGGGAGTCTGATTTTGATGGAGCAAGTAAAGCCTTAATCGAGTCTTCAGTTATTCTTGAGGGTGAACCTGTAAAGGACGATAGAGCTCCAGGGGGTTGGGAAATTAGAGCAAGTAAATTCGAGGTTTTTCATTTTGCTGAAACTTTCCCCATAACTAAAGATCAAAGTGACGAGCACCTTCTGAATAACAGGCATTTGTGGTTACGCAGTAGAAATATGGTGGCTGCTCTTAAGATACGTTCAACAGTATTCAAAGCATTCAGAGATTATTGGAGTGATTTGGAATTTACAGAGATACAATCCCCCAGTTTCACTACATCAGCCTGTGAAGGCGGTTCTACACTTTTCAATGTTTCATATGATGATGACAATGAGAAAAGTGGTCAGAAATTCTATGCCCACTTGAGTCAGTCTTGGCAACTTTATGCAGAAGCAACAATGTTTGGTTTAGAGAATATATTCACACTTGCGCCTTCATTTAGGGCAGAAAAATCTCGGACTCGCCGTCATTTGACTGAGTTTTGGCATGCTGAAGTTGAGTCTGCCTGGCTCCATAATCATCAGATGATGGATTTAGAAGAAGGAATGGTTATGCATATTCTCAAAGAGGTTTTGTCATCTAACAAACCAGAATTAGAATTTCTTGGAAGAGATATTTCAATTCTAGAAAATATCAAAGCGCCATTTGATAGGATGAAGTATGAAGACGTTCTTGACAAGTTAAATTCAATGGGCTTTGATTTGTCTTGGGGTGATGATTTTGGTTACAAAGAAGAGAAAGCCCTTACTCAGGATTTGAAATCTCCACTTTACATCACTAATTTCCCAAAAGAGAAAGGATTCTATCATAGACCAGATCCAAATGATCCTAAATCATTGGTTTGTCATGATTTATTGGCACCAGAAGGATATGGTGAGATAATAGGAGGTGGTGAGAGAGTTTGGTCACCTGATGAGCTTGTTGAAAGAATTAGAGAGGAAGGTTTAGAACCAGAATCTTATGGATGGTATTTAGACATTAGGAAATTTGGTAGTGTTCCTCATTCCGGTTTTGGCCTTGGTATTGATAGAACCGTAAGCTGGATTTGTGGTTCTAACCACATTAAGCACGTAATTCCCTTTCCACGTACTATGCGTAGAACTACTCCTTAGTATGGCAAAAGTCGTTAGATTTGAAGAAGAGCCTTTGAAAGAGATGCCCTGTCCAAGGGGTTGTGGAAACCTACGCTACGGGCGAACTTTAGAATATGGAATGAGAAAACGAACTGACTGTAAGAAATGCAAAGGAATTATGATAAGCCTAGACGAACTTAAAACATTTGAAAATAAAGGAATAAAAAGCTTCAATAAATTGAGGAAAAACAAGTTATGGGAAACTCTGAGTTCTGGTAGCCTTGGTTCACTTGCCTGTCCCAAATGTAGTAAAACTATGGTTGAAATTGAACTATTTTACAAAAGAGGTAGACACATGGCAAAGCAGGAGGAAGCAATGCTGAATCCTTCAAAAAATCTGGGATTTTTTGCCCGTGGAATTCCGATAATAGGTGAATTTTTTGGTGCCGTGATGTTGACAGTTGATTTAGCCGCAGATTTAAAACATGGAAAACTGAAAAAATCTGTTACAATAGATTCCTGTCCTTCTTGTTTCATTTTCTGGTTTGATAAAAGAGAAATAGCCTTGCTTTCTATGAACGATGTTACTACTAAATCCAAGAATTCTAATGTTAAAGTTGCACCCCCTAATTCTCAACCTACTCCAGGGGTGGTAACAGCTTCTAAATCTGAAATAGAAGGAGATGTAGAAGAATGATTCTATTCTTTTAGTCTAGCTATCAAATCAGCTTTCTTACCTGAGACGGTTAATCCTTTTTCTTTGAGGGCCTTTTTGAGTTGTGGCACAGTCATTGAATCATAATCTGCTATTCTGGGTTCTTCATCCTGAGAATCTGGTATTCCATCTCCGTCAATGTCACCATCTTCTTCTTCCATTGGTCCTTCAACTTTGTCTTCACTAGGGCCAACGCCACCAAATTTCTCTAAAGAGCGTCCAGCCCTTCTTCTTACATAGGGGTCACTGTCAGCTAAACCTTTGACTAGAGCTTCTCGTGCTTCACTTGAACCAGCATATCGTCCTAGTCCTTTTGCAGCTTGCCATCTAGTATATCTGTCACTATCTTCTATTCCATCAATCAAATATGGTAGAACAGACATTCTACCGGTTCTTCCAATAGCATCCATAACACTCCTTCTTGCATAGAAATCACCTTCGGTTAAACCTTCATTGATTAAGGGTTCTAATCCCATTTCAGTCATTCCTTGGAATAAGTCCATAGCGGCCTTGTTTACGAAGGAAGCACTACTACCAGCATCCGATTTTCCGTAGAGTTGGATCCACCTTACTAATTCAGTTGCTATTACTTTTTCATGAGATGGTAACATATCTCTTAACTTGTTCAATGCCTCATGTCTAGTCATAAAACGTTCATTACCTAAATCAACAATCAAATCTTCTATTTGGCCGGACATTCCCGTGCTTTGTTCTGCTTCACTATCCATGGCAATCCCTTTACCACCTACTAACACTATTTAATATTTAAACATACGGTGTGCTTGCATCAATAATGGGTACAAAAATCATTTCACATAGGGGTCGCACTTCAAAAAATAGTGAGGACAATAGTCTTCAAGCTGTTAGTGATGCAATAGATTTAGGTGTTGATATGGTTGAGGTTGATGTTCGTAGAACTAAAGATTCTCAGATTATATGTTTCCACGATTTGGAAATAGACAATGTACCTATTACAAATCTAAATTATTCTGAGATTATAGAAATGAATTCTCAAATTCCAACATTGGAACAGATACTTTGGCAGGCTAAAGGTAAAATTAAGATGGATGTCGAGTTGAAAGAAGGTGGTTATGAGAGAGATGTAATTACTATGGTTTTAGATTACTTCGAATATGATTCTTTTACCATTAAATCATTCAATTTAGATGCTGTGAAATCAATAAAAGATTTCGATCAAAAAATAAACACAGGCATGCTTCTTGGTTCATCTTACAGCTTTAATCAGTTCTTACATGTTATTAATGAGTGTTTTACTTGCAGTAGCTTTGCTGAAACAAGAGCTGACTTTATTTCACCATATTATAAAATATTTGAAGCAGGATGGCTACTTAGATTTTCTAAAAAGCAGATACCTATTCAAGTTTGGACTGTAAATGATAAAGAATTACTACGTAATCTTATTAACCAGGAAGTTCATTCTATAATAACGGACGTACCAGAGTTAGCTATTGAAGTCAGGGAATCCTTATCTAATGCTTAATTTGAAAGAAATACGAGATTTTGCCCCATTTTGCTTATCTTGTTTAGGCCGCACTGTCGGGAAAATAGGTTTTGGTTTAGATAATCGTGAGAGAGGAATCGAAATTTTAAATCAATTAGAGATTCAAGAAGAAGTAGATTTGCAGACCATTCTTATTTCAGATGATTCTGACTGTAGAATATGTGATGGTTTGATTAGTGAAATACCAAATTTTGTAGAATTAGTATCTACTTCCATGTCTGAATATTCTATTTCTAGTTTTAAGATAGGCACGATTGTCGATAGGGATTTATTATCAAGAGAATCGAATTTTCAATTAGTCTTTGGAGAAAACATTGGAGAATCAATTAAATCTCAATTAAATCGTGAGACTGGAATAGGAGTTTGGAAGAATACAGCGATAGAAGCTAAGATAGAAAGTCCTGATGCAGTAGCAATTATAGATACTAGTTATGATACGATTGACTTGGAGATCAAATCACTTTTCATAGAGGGTAATTATAACAAATTTGATAGAACAGTACCACAGACACGCTGGCCTTGTAGTAGTTGTAAGGGGATAGGATGTAGAAAATGTGATAATACAGGACAATTATATCCCGATTCAGTTCAATCTTTAATTGCTAATTATTTTATTCGAGAGAGTTTGTGTGCGGAAGATTTGTTCCATGGTATGGGGCGAGAAGATATTGATGCTGCAATGTTGGGTGATGGGAGACCATTTGTATTAGAGTTAAGGATGCCAAAGGTTCGAAATCTTAATCTTGAAGGACTTGAAAAGGAAATCAATGAAGCTAATAATAATAGAATTAAGGTCAATAATCTGAGGTTTGTAGATAGACCTAGAGTGGCGGAACTAAAAAACACTGTTTGCGACAAAAGTTATAGAGTAGATGTTTCAGTTTCCGATATAACCTCTATCGAAAGCCTTAAGAAAGGCTCGCAAAGGTTGACGGGCACAGTTATCGAACAGCGGACACCAACGCGTGTGTCACATCGTCGAGCTGACTTGGTACGCCCCCGCTTAATCAACAATGTTGAGGTTTTGTCTTTTGAAGACAATATGGTGGAATTGGTTATCAGGGCACAGCACGGCACATACATACGTGAGCTTGTCAGTGGGGACGAAGGCCGTACGGTTCCTAGTCTCTCTTCGTTGATTGATGCTAGTTGCAAGGTGGAAGTTTTGGACGTCCTTAACCTTCATCTTGAAGCCAAAGAGGAAAAAAATGACTAAACGGTCCCAAGGATTGCGGAGTGGTTCACGCCATAAACTTTCTCGCCCATCTAGAGAGCGTGGGCTATCACCAATAACACGTTCATTACAGACATTTGAAGATGGAGATACTGTTAATATTGTAATAGATCCATCTTATCATAGGGGGCAACCTCATCATAGATTCCATGGTTTGACTGGTAAAGTAATAAGAATTCAGGGAAAAGCATATGTTATACGTACCCGTGTAGGTAATATGGATAAGGACTTGATAGTCCGTCCTGAACATTTAAGAAAGGCTAATTAAAGGAGATAAAATGGATATAGAATCACAACCTGAACCAGTTCCACTAGGGGATGTCAAAGAGCTTCTCGAAAAAGAATTAAGCATTAGAGAAAATAGACTCCGATGTGTTGATTGTGGTCATTTCCAGCCAGTTCCAGATGTTGAACCTGAACCTGTAGTATCCGAAAGCTCGGAAGATGGTGAAGAACCAGAGGTACCAGTAGGTCCTACATGTGATTCTTGTAGTTCACAGAGAATGAATTTAATTGAGCAAATTCAATATGAACATAAATTGGCTTTAGATCATGTTCGTCTAGTCTCTCAAAGTAATCCTAAAGAATCTAAAGTTATTATAGAAAAAGTCATTACCTTAGAACATGTTGATGATTATTATGCTGCAAAGATTGCAGATATTCTACCAATGCATCCTGATGATGTCCGTTCTATATTTGCTAGAGAGCGTTTTTCCTTAGGTCGTGATGAAATTGATTCCATTATTTCTGCTGTTAAGGAGACAACGGGTGCATGATTTATGGAAGATTACGCTTACGTTTTAGATGTATTGCCTGAGGGAAGGCCAGATAGTAAACGACGTTTCCGAAGAGAACCGGTAGTATATGGTTTAGGCATAGAAGAATTCAAAATATTTGATATGAAACCAATAACTGGTGCGGCTATAAATATTGGTGATAGATGTTATATTGGTAAAGAAACCGAGGAAAGAACACAGATAGATCATGTTCGAGCTAGGGTTAATTTTGTTGAGCTTACTCATACAGCCCAATCTGAACTTGGTTTTGTATTAGATGAGATAGTAAAAGAAAATGAAGAGAAATTCATCCAATTTTATAATCATGCAGGTCCAATTTCACGTAGATATCATTCTCTTGAACTAATACCAGGCCTTGGTAAGAAAACAATGAACTTGATTGTTAGTAATAGGCCCTACAGTAATTTCAAAGAAATGGAAGAAAAGATACCTAATTTTAGGAATCCTGAAAAATATATATCTCAAAGAATTGAAAGTGAGATTAAAGAGAGCGATCAAAAGTATCGTTTATTTGTCAGATAATTAGACTGCATACGTGTATTGTATTGCACCAGCTATTCTCATTCTAACGTAAGAATCACCAGATAACGCAATTTCAAAAGTCCAATTACCACTAGATCCTTCAACAGTTCCCATTTCATTCATAGTTACACCAGGGCTAAGAGTTTCAAACAGAAGTTCGGTTCCCAAATGATCTTTTAGTGTTAATTCTCCACTTCCTGAGCCTCCTGTGTTTGCTTCTAAGAAGTAAAGGATATAGTTCCAATTTCCGTATCGCTCATGACCTTCGTTGACATATACAGTATCATAAACTTCTAAATCAGGGCCATTGAATTCTTCGTCATACAAATCTCCACCCCTGCAGAAATATGCATTCCCTGTAAATCCACGGCCATAATTTGCTAAATCCATAGTTAAAACATCTTCGCCGTTTGCGTTAGTATATTGAAAGTATGTGAACCATCGGGCATCGGTGTCGTAATGGTACAAGATAGTAGCCCCACTATTACTGGTTGCAGATATATCAATATCTGTATTTTCATCTCTGATAATAGTCAAGACACTTGCTACAAAGTCTTCACCATAAAGATTGAATGACCAGCTTTTATCAGATTTTAGGGGAAAATCAATTATCTTTTGAGGTATATTGTTTTCATAAACAGCAAAATCTGATATTTGAACACGACCTAGGGCGGGGTTGTGGTTCAGAACAGCGTGTCTCTTTGCATCTTCTAGTGAGCCTGCACCAACATAGTAATCAGTTGCATCATTATCAATTGATACTACCATTGTGGTTGATATTTCCATATTTTGAGTTTTTACACTATATTGCCAAAAGTCACCTTTTGTCCAGGTTGGAGCTACGATAATTTTTTCATCGTTATTTGAGAATAAGCCACTGTCTAGACATCCACTAAAGGTCGAACCCAAAAAAAGAGTGACCAAGCAGAGTGTAAGTGTCTTATTCATAATTTGTTTAGATAACCCTGATATTTTATATTTCGCTATGTCCTTCTAGTTTTAGAAATTTTCGAGCTTCAGAAACAGTATAGAATGAACCCGTTATCAGTGTTTTATGATTTTTTGAGTATTCTATAGCCTGTTTTACATTATTGAATTTTTTACATTCATATCCTAAATTTTGGCATACTGTGGCTAATTCATTAGAGCTTGCAGATCTTTCAGTTTCTAGATTACATGCCAATATTTCACATTTTTTTGGTAAGCAATCAATTATATTTTCAATATCTTTGTCTTTCATCATACCTATAATAATCTTATCATATTCTTTATTATGTGAAATCAAATATTGCATAGCTTGCATATTGTGTGCAGTATCTAGGATAAATTCATCTATTTTTTCATATCTTCCAGGGATTTCTATCATTTCTACAGGTTGTTTTATTCCTATTATATTCATTGTCTCTTTAACCCATTTTTCAACGTAGCCATTGTGTATAAGACTTTGGCATTTAGGAATATATTTGTGATATTTTTTGTCCCATCCCGTAATTACTATACTACTTTTTCGTACTATTTTGGCTTTTGTTGCAGCAATTTCCTCTAATTCACTGCCTAGGTAATTTACATGATCTATGCCTAAAGTCGTCAAAATTGCAATATTAGCATCACCTATGTTCACAGCATCCCATTCGCCACCCAGACCTACTTCCATTATAGCATAATCTACATTTTTGAGGTGGAAGTAGTGGTATGCGGCTGCAGTTAATATTTCGAAATATGTAGCTTTGATTTTGTTTTTATTGACAATGTCTCTTAGTAAATATAGAACATCTGTAAATTCTTCTATACTGATTTTATCCTTTCCTATTCTAATTCTTTCTCTCACAGAATGTATATGCGGTGAAGTAAAACAGCCTATTCTAAATCCGTTCTTTGTAAGATTATGATTTAGGTTAAAACAAGTACTTCCCTTTGCATTTGTTCCCCCAATTATGATTAATTCCAACTTTTTTTGAGGATTTTCTAGTGCATCCATTAATTTAGTAATTCTTTCAAGTCCTGGAACTATCTTGTTTTGGTTTAATGTATCAAGCCATTTGATAGCATCTGAATATTCTTTTTCAGCAGGATACATATATAAAAGATTATTCAATCGATTCCCATTCAACAGTATCTGGTGTTACTATACCTTGATCATTCAAAATACTCCTGAAAGTATCTGGTGAAACAGTTGCAATCTCAGCTCCTTTTGTCAGTGTGGCCTTACCTTTTTTGTACATCTCTACGGCCGATGCATGCCTAAGATGGTTTTTCTTTTCAATCATAAATCTTAAAGCTTCTTTTACTACGTCAGAACGGCTGCTGAAGTGCCCTGAGTCGACGAGAGCCTCTATTTGTGAGACTAGTATAGGCGGTAGGGAATACGAACTACTCATGTAGTAATAATTAGCAACTATTATTAATAATTATTCACTAAGCTTTATAACCTATGTTCTGGTGAAATGGATGGAAATAGCAATGAGCTTAAACCAAACCAATTGGCTAGCAATCGCCTTGACATTTGTCATGGCAGGTTTATTCTGTGTATTAATCTCAGGCGGAGCTGTGGCTGTAGATTATGAACATGCAGTTACAATATCTCCTACACAACAAGAAGGTGAACCTGAAGACACACTAACTTATACAGTAACAATCGATAATGATGGTACAGAAGATGACACATATAATTTAGGAATGTCATCAACAATTCCGACAGGATGGGAAATGTATATTCTTCCTAGCCAGATTAGTATTAGTGACGAATCTACAGGAACAGTTACACTTTATGTTGAGATAGGAAATAGGACTAATGCAGAAGGCGGTCAAACTAAACAATTTACAGTATATTGTCAGTCAGCAGGAGAATCTAGCAATAACGAAACTGCAGCAGGTAGTTCTAAAGTTAAGAAAATATATGGAAATTCACTGTCAGCAGGAACAACACAAATCAGTGTTGATCCTAATAATGATGCAACTTTTTCGATTACAGTTGTCAATGATAAAGGAAATACTGAAGATACCATAACATTTTCTCAAGATTCAGTTGGTACTAGCGATTGGTCGTTTACGCTCCCAGGTTCAGTAAGTTTAGATCAAGATGAATCAGCAACAGTTACTTTCAGTGTTACACCAGACATCGAAGCTCTTGCAGGATTGAAAAGTATAAATTTCTATGCTAATTCAGAGGATGGGGAGACGGCATATTCGATTTCAGTTACAGTTCGTGTTAATCAATTGCCTGCACTTGAGGTTACAAAGGTAGGTTCTAGTGCGCAGGATATTGAGGCTGGAAAGCGCGTATATTATTCGTTTAAGGTGACAAATAAGGGTAATGCGGTTGACTCTTTTGACTTGTCTGTAGTCACTGACGGTGTACCAACAGGTTGGGAAGCTTCTTTGGACAATGATGAGGTAAGTAGTCTTGGTGTTGATGAGAATATCACTTTGACAGATGTACTGGTTGTTAAGGCACCACAGGATGCGGCAGCAGATGTTGTTGCTACTATACAGGTTAAGGTATCGTCACAAGAGAACACTTCAGTTTTCAAAACATTTACATCGCGTTCAACAGTATTGCAAAACTATGATCCAAAAATTACGATTGTTGGTGGAGATACCCAGTCTGCCAATCCTGAAATCGAAGTGACTTATAATTTAACAATTGAAAATGAGGGCAATGGAGAAGATGAAATCTCATTGTCTCTAACAGGTTTAAATGCTACTTGGGGTACTTTAGGTGAATCATCATTTACCCTCGCAGCTGGAGCAAATACAACAACAACTTTGAGAGTTACAGCACCAGAGGATACATCGGCTCAAAATGGATATAAAATAACTATCAAGGCGACATCAGAGGATGCAACTACTAGTAAATACCGTGATGTCTTTCTTAACGTTAATCAGATTTATGAAGTATCTGTTTCTGTTTCAGGGGATACAACTCAATCAGGAGATCCCGGCGATCAATTAAGTTATTCAATTACAGTAAAGAATAAAGGTAATTCAGATGATACAGTTGCATTATCTCTTGAAGGAGAGATGGCCTCTTGGGGATCAATTGTTGAAGATGTAGATTTAGAGCAGGGTGAAAGCACAACTGTTAATCTGACCGTGAATATTGATGAAGACGCAGTCGTTGGTGACAATATAATAACTGTTAATGGAACTTCAGAAGATTCTTCATCAGCTTATGATACTAGTTCAGTTACAGTTTCTGTAAATAAGCAGTATAAAGTTGACATGATTGTTTCTTCTAAGGCTGGAGATCCTGGTTCTGAATTGATATATCCTATGAGGGTACAGAACAAAGGTACTGGTTCCGATTCTTTCAAACTTTCGATTGATGATTATCCTGTAAATTGGATAGTTCAACTTGAATCAGAGTATGTCGAAGATGTTGCTGCCGGTAGTGAAAAGACAGTTAATCTGACTATCACTATTCCTTCCGGTGAGCAAAATCAGGCATTTACGACTAATATTACAGCATCTTCACTCGGTGCAGCCGATGAAAATCCACCAAAGTGGGTCAATACTACAGTAGCCGTTACAACTATTGTTAACCAAGAATATTGGATTGATCTTTCAGTTGATTCCAGTACTGTAGATGCAATTATTGGAACTCCAGTTAGCGTATCTATAAGTGTAGAAAATTTGGGAACAGGAGATGATATTGTTGCAATGTCCGTTACAGCACCGTCTGGATGGACTGCCCTAGAATTCAACACATCTTTCCTTAATGTTCAGGAAGGGAAGACAGGATTAGTCGGGCTTTCAATAACAGTTCCAGAGGGAACTGAAAAAGGTGATTATTCTGTAAATGTTTCAGGAGTTTCCAATTGTGATGATTGTGCGAACGGAACTAAATCACAGGACGCTTTAACTTTGACAGTTAAAGTTGAGCTTTCTCGCGGTGTCGAGATTAATGCAGATGTAGTGGCCATTGAGAAGATTCCAGGTTCTTCCGCTGTTTTCAGTGTAGATGTTAAGAATACAGGAGATGGTACGGATACAATTTTGATATCTATACTTTCAGATAACCTTAATTGGGTAACAGCAAATCCTGCAGAAGTTGAATTAGCAAAGGATGCCACTGCAACTATAACCATAACTTGTGCATTACCAGAATATGATTTAGACAACTTATCAGCTCAAGAAAGAGACGCGCTTGAAGACTCGTCCGCTGAGTATGAATTTCAGGTTAAGGCAAAATCTGCTGGTGATTTAGCACAGAGTGCGATTACTACATTGACAACAGAGATAGGTCAGATTTATGGCGCTAGTCTTACAGTAGTTGGTAGTGATACACTTATTACTTATCCTTCAACAGAAGATAGTGCAAACGATCGTAGAGAGAAATTCACTCTCAAATTGGTCAATACAGGTAACAGAAACGATAATGTAAATGTTGAAACAGTTGCTACGTCATATCCTGATGAGTGGACAGTTTCTATATTCACTTCTGCTTCATGTTCAAGCGGTAGTTTCTCAGGTAGCATTGGTGCAGGAGAATCAAAATATCTTTATCTTTGTATAACACCGGATGTGGATTCAGAGGCTGGCAATTACACAGTTATTACTGAGGCATCTGCAGGTAATGGAGCAGAACCAGCGGTTCAAGCAGAAACTACATTGGATGTAAGAGAACCAATACGTGCAGTAACTTTATCAGTTACATCAGGTGAAGAAGAAGTTACTTTATCTCCTGAAATAGACAATGAAGAAAAGAACACAGCTCGTTTCAAGATTACTGTAACTAACACAGGTTCACACGACGATAAATTTACAGCAGAATTAGACAATGTTCTCGGTTCTGGTTGGGAATCAGATTTCTTTACAAAGAATTCAGGTAATCCAGGTTCTTCAAGCGATAAATGGAGTGCTACGGGTCAAGCTTTAGAGAAAGATCAAAGTAAATCACTCTGGTTTATTGCTGAAGTAGATGCAGATGTGGTCGATGAAGGTAATTATACTATGTCTATCACCGTCAGAAACGCTGAAGAAGAAACACAGAGTACTACAATTGTTACAATCAATATTGCAGCTCCAACAAGGAGTTTGGCAGCTACAGCTATTGATCTTGTTCAGGAAATTTATCCTGAATATGAGGGTTCAGCTACGAAGAATAGTGTAAAATTTAAGGTTAAATTGGATAATACAGGGTCTAATCCAGATATATTCATACCTGAAACAGTCTCCACACTAGACGATGATTGGGAAGTTACTTACTGGCAGGACAGCTCTAAATCTTCACCGTGGTCAACAACATCAGGTCTATCTATTGAAGATGGTGAGCTTGATGATCTTTGGGTGTTTGTTGAAGTTGCCGATGAAGCCGACGAAGGTAATTACACCATACAGATATCAGTTAGAGATGAAGAGGACGACCCTAGTGCCACTCAAGATCTTACATTAACTGTAATTGTGCAGAGGCCCGAACTTACTATTCAACAATCTAATATTCTCTTAGAGATTGATGGTGCAATAGGTAATGCTTCTCAGGTTCAGGATGGAGACACCGTTGTTATCTTAGTTGATGTTGAGAATATAGGTACTGCAGATGCAGATGACGTCCGTGTTGAGATTTTCTATTATCCTAAGAAATCACCTGAAACCCAAAATGAGATTGACGCATTGATGATAGCTGGTTTTGAGTTGGATGAAGCAAAGGGATACATCAAGTCACTTTATGACAAGACAACGAATATCAAGTCCAATAACCAAAAGACTGTTGCTTCGGATGATTGGTTGATTGAGGGTGGAGAATGGTATGTCGAAGTTCGTTCAGATTATGATGAGGATAACGATAATGGAGAGATACTTGAACCTAATGAGAACAATAATGATGCACGTTATTCGGAATTATTAAGAGTAAAACCTGATCTTGCTATAGATGCAATGAGAGTAGATACCAAATATGCAGGTTCTAGTGCACAGACACCAAATGTTGATGATATTGTAACGTTCACAGTTACTGTAAGTAATACTGGAGCTGCAGATGTTCAGGGCGCTCGGTTGTATATCACAGCAGATAGCAGTGCAGATAATGAAATCCTCAAGGATCGTACAAACAAAGATTATGTTGACTTTGATGTCGATGCAGGTGAAACAACAGATGTAAGATTCCGTTGGAAGGCAACAGAGGAAGAATGGACTACTTTCAGAGCTGAAGTCAATCCAATTTGTGACGATTACAATATACAAGACTTCGAATGTGAATCAGATGGTGATGGTTTTTCAGGCGAGACAGATCGCATGTTTGACGAATTAGGTCGTTATACAGACAATGAGTATCCACGTTCCGGTGTGTTCGAACAGAGTAGTAAAGAAGTAAAATTCGAAATATTACCAGATTTCAAAATTAAGAAAGTTGCAATGGATCCGCGTAATCCTGAGGTTGGAGAAGATGTTGAGATAACGGTTACTTTGGAGAATATAGGTAATGCAGATTGGCAAATTAGTAGTAAACCGTTAACTGTTGTGTTTGAGGATGGTACAGGTACTGAATTAACTAGTTCAGTAGGTGAATCAATTAACGAAGGAGATACAACTGAAGTAAAATTCACTTGGACTGTTCCAGATGAGGATAATAAGGATGAACTTGATTTGACTTTTACTATTGATGCTGGAAGTGGTAGTTTTGAAATAAATCAATGTAATACTTGTGATGAGTCTATCTTAGGCGGTGGCACAGATAATGATGAGCATATGGAAACTATACCTCTGGTATTGCCTGCAGTTCTTGGAGAAATTGAATTCATTTCAGACTTGCAGGAAAGAGAATTGATTAAGGGAGTACCATTACTCTGGCCATTCTTGGCAGGAGTTGGACTAGTGATTATGATGGTCGCAATTCCAATTGTCAGAAGAAGGCGAGCTCGTATTCAAGGATCAGATGGCAAAGATAATGATGGTGATGGTCAAATTGACGAACCCGATGAAGGAGTACCTTCTAAGATTGGAGTTGTTATAGTATCCACAGTAGATGGTAAGACTGCAAATGTCAAGGTGCCTTCTAATATGCCTGTTAACAAATTGTTGCAGAATTGTATTGATAAGTTCCAATTACCACATTCAAATTTTGCAGTTATGCTCAATGGAGCGTCAGTAGATGTTAATTTATCATTAGCAGATGCTGGGTTGACAGATAGCTGCCAAATAGATTTAGTCCCCCTCGAGTAATAAGGCATAATGCTTGATGCATTAGTCATAGGGGCAGGCCCTAGCGGGTCTAGAACAGCTTGGAACCTAGCGCAAGCAGGTTATTCAACAGTCTTAGTCGAAGAGCATGAGCGAGTAGGCGAACCTTGTCAGTGTGCCGGCTTGATCACGCCCCGTACCTTTGATTATTTAGGCTATAAACGTCCTATTCTTCAAGAAATGAACGGTGCTCGGTTATGGGGTCCTAACGATTCATTCTTAGATTTCCAAGCCTCTGAGACTAAAGCTCTAGTAATTGATAGGCCAGATTTGGATAGATCTATTGCCAATAAGGCTGTAGAAGCAGGTGTGGATTTGAGGGAAGGTCACAGGTACCTTAGTCACCGTAGGTCAGAAAATGGGATAATAGCTACGATACAAAGTAAGAATGGGAAAATTGAGCTTGAGACGCGCCTCTTAATCGGGTCAGATGGTCCTGCTTCTCGTGTAGCTCGTGATGCAGGTCTTAGCAGTAAAAGAGAAGTTTTGGCAGCCTTTGGAGCTGATGTTGAAGGTTATCAAGGTAGAGACAATCATGTTGATCTCTTTGTTGGTTCAGAATTAGCGCCTCGTTTTTTTGGTTGGGGTATCCCCACAGGTCCTAACGAGGGAAGAATTGGGATGGCTACTGTTCTCCCGGACCGTCCTAAGAACTTCTTCAGAGACTATTTTCATAAAGGAGCACCCTCAAAATTGCTTGGTGGGGCAAAAATAGTAAATCGTGTTAGTGGCCTTATTCCTTTTGGTATAAGAGAACCTAGTTATGCAGATAATGTACTTTTAACAGGTGATGCTGCAGGCATGGCCAAACCTACTTCTGGTGGTGGGATTTATTCTGGTTTAATTTCGGCTGATGCCGCTTTTGAGGTTGCTGATAAAGCGTTTCAGAAAGGAAAGCTAGACTCCAAAACTTTGAGCCCTTACCAATCACTCTTGAAACAGAGAATTGGCGGTGAGTTGTCTAAGGGGTATCACCTTAGACGAGCGTTTTTGAGTTTAACAGACAATCAATTATCAGAGATAATTTCAATATTGGGGGAACCCAAAGTTAAAGAAGCAATAGAGAAAACAGGAGATTTAGATTATGCTTCTCTAGCTGCCTTTTCTGTACTTAAAGCGCAACCTAAGCTCGTTAAGTTTGCCCCTTTGCTTCTGAAGCCATTTATTTAGTTCAGGATAGTTTCCCTCTTCTTCTAGGTAAAAGACTACAGAAAGACCTGCAAAAACAATAGTAAGTGTAATCAGAAGATATAGTGGCCATTTTGGAATGGGTTTCTTGACTCCAAATGAAGAATCAGGTATTATTCCATCTACTCCCAAAACATCTAGGTTGATATTTCCTGGAGATCCTTCTGGTACATCGGTCGTTGCATTTTCCCAAAGTTCCATGCTCCAATGCCCTCTTGATTGCATTTGTCTTTCGGTATCGTTATGTACAAAATTCATTGAAAATTTAACAAAATACGTGCCTTCTTTTGTATCTTCTTTAGTATTAATTCTGAATTCTAGTGTTATAGTCTCATTAGATTCGAACTCGCCGACATCATAAGTCGCCTTTTTGGTATCACTTGTTTCTTGGGACGTTTCTGTTTCATCTAGATTTGATGCCCATTTTGTATTGCTAATGTATGGTCTTTCCTTGCTAGGGATATTACCTAATGATTCTGATTCATCTATGTCAGCCCTATGATAAATCTCAGCCTCGATAATCACATTTTCCAGAGTTTCATTATAACGATTAAGAACATTTAAACTGAAATCACCGTTTTCTCCAGGTTCTAATTGAGGAGTACTGAAATTGTGAAAATCAGGAATATTACCAGGATAGCTTACATAACTATCTATTTCACTTTTGACCAAAGGTTGTGAGAGCAGAGCAATCATCACAATTAGTCCTAAAAGCCGCTTCATTATTATGTCAAATAAAGCTCCCTTTAAAACCAGTTTCACACTATCAAATTATCATGTATTGGATTTATATGGCCTTTCCTTTAGAATTTCATGCGTGTTTTGACCTTGGTAGGTGCGATTTTCGTTTTCACGATATTCTTTTTCACATTAGGCGCAGTATCCGAACAACACAATTTTGAAAATTTGACGGTATCTAAGGATCAGGTCCTTATCTTTGAAGATGATCAAATTTGGTTACAAGGAGATATTATTATCGATGGTCATTTAACTATCAAAGATTCTAATTTAAATGTTAATCAGACTTTAGATTTAACAACTTCAGAAATAAGAATTAATCCCGGTGGTGAATTGAATTTTATTAATACAACAGTGAGCACTATGGTTTACTCATTTGGAAATAATAGCAATGATACTATAATCTCACCTTATACTTTAGTTTCAGACGCAGGAAATTTATCCATATATGATTCAACAATATATTATGGTATGATATGGCTGGTAGGCGGTAATGCAGATATTTCAGGTTTAGCGCTTGAGGGCTTTAGTATGCTTAATTATGGTATATTTTCAGAAGACACTAATCTCAAGCTTTCGGGGGTAAGCATAAGGAATTATACATTAGGTTTGAGATCAATTGGTTCAAATCCAGATATGGAATCTATATTCTATTATAATTGTAGTACACGAATGACACAGGAATGGTGGGTTACTTTTTCAGCTTTTGAGGAATCTACAAATTTGCCAATCACAGGTTTTGAAGTTAGGCAATGGGATGGTGAAAGGATGGTTGGTTCTTGGAATTGGGCAAAGGAGTATGAAATTGATAATTCAGGCCAGATTGTTGACCATCAATCTCGTTTTACATTTTACTTAAATCTTGGATTTGGATATGTTGAGAGGTCTTGGGAAGGCCATATTGATAACAATATAGACATTACTGAAAATTTCAATTTGAATCATACTAATGTTGTTTTTGAGTCGGGAACTATTTTTGTTGATGGAACTCCCTATGTGATTGGTGAAAAGGCACCCAAGTTTTCGGAGGTTAATTTGAGCGTTTCTATAGTTAATCCAACGGATATCAATTTCAATAATTTAAATTTAGATTTGTTAATTAATGCTCAATCAGGTTACACACGAACTAGTATTTTGCTTTCTTCTAATGGTAGTGAGACATTTAATGTAACTTGGATAGCAACTAAGGAGGGTCCACTATCATTTGCTGTAGAATCAGTGATTATGGACTATTCTGACGATTCAACGGAGGATTACACAATAACTCTGAATAGATTTATAGAGATTGAATCATCCGATAGTTTCACAAAATCTGAGGGTTCTTGGACTGCCTTATTAGCAATTTTTGTATTGATGAGTTTGTGTAGTTATATTATTTACACAGGAATGGAAGATGAATTAGATATTATAGATTCAGAGTCTTCCGAAGAAGACGTTGATGATGATGAAGAGAAGGAAAATTGAGTACAATAATTCTAGGTGTTGAATCCACAGCTCATACTGCAGGCGTTGGAATAATAACTTCTGAAGGGACTATTCTCTCTAATCAAAGATCGGTTTACATTCCCGAAGAAGGTGAAGGAATACACCCTAGAGAGGCTGCAAATCATCATTCAGAAGAGTTGCCCAAATTGTTCAAAAAAGTTCTTGATGAAGCAAATTTATCTTCAAAGGATATTTCTCTTGTGTCTTATGCACGAGGGCCGGGACTTGGACCTTGTCTCAGGACTGGAGCTACTGCTGCAAGAGCATTTGCATATTCTAATGGCATTCCTCTTCTAGGAGTAAATCATTGTGTTGCTCACTTAGAGATTGGTCTTCTTGAAGGGGCTAAGGATCCTGTATTACTCTATCTTTCAGGAGCAAATACACAAGTAATTGCTTATGCAGCAGGTCGCTACCGAGTCTTTGGGGAAACAATAGATATTGGAATAGGAAATGGTCTAGACAAATTTGCTAGGGAAGCTGGTATGGGTTTTCCAGGGGGCCCCAAACTTGAAAAGATTGCTGAAGGAGACGAACTAGTTGATTTACCTTATTCTGTCAAAGGGATGGACTTGGCATTTTCCGGCTTAATGACGGCTGCAAAACAGAAGTTGGATTCAGGTTATTCTTTGGGTCAATTGGCCTATTCGGTCCAAGAAACTGCTTTTGCAATGTCTTGTGAAGTTTCTGAAAGGGCTCTAGCACATACTGGAAAGACTGAATTAGTTTTAGGTGGTGGCGTTGCATGCAACTCTAGGCTTAGAGAAATGGCCATGACTATGGCTAGTGAACGTGGCGTGAAATGTTTTGTACCTGAAAGAGCTCTTTGCGTAGATAATGGAGTTATGATTGCTTGGTTAGGTTACCAGATGATGAATGCTGATTATCAGATAACAGAGGAAGATAATATGGTTAATCAAAGATACAGAACAGACATGGTAGAGGTTACTTGGAGATGAAATTCAGAGGTGCTGAAGCTATCGTTGAGACTGTAGAATGGAATGGTCAAATAGTTATATCAAAAGTTAGGAACAAGCGTGGATATCGCCATCCTTCCTTGGAAAAAAGGTTAGTCGTGGAGAGATTACGAAGTGAATCACGCATTATGGAAAGATTACTTTCTAACGGCATTTCAGTACCAGCTATCTACAGTGTGAACACCTCAGACAATAGTTTACTTATGGAATATATTGAGGGTTCAACTCTCGAAAAGGCATTGAGGGGAAAGGATTTCAAGAATTGTCTAGTCAAAACGGCAGAATTATTATCAAAAATTCATTCATATCACGTAGTTCATGGAGATCCTACGACCAGTAATTTTTTGGTTACTGATAAAATTCATGCAATAGACTTTGGTTTGTCAAGCATTTCAGAGGATGATGAAGATAGAGCATCGGATTTGCGCGTATTTCTTGAATCTCTAGATTCTCATCATTCTGAAATTAAGGGTAGAGATATTTTCCTCTCAGCCTACTCAAAATGGACTAAATCAAAACCAGTGTTAGAGGCGCTTAAAGTTCTAGAACTTAGAGGGCGTTACAACCTTATGCGGGGTTAGGCGCACTGTAATAATCCCCCTATTATTAGAGAGACTGTTAAGTTAGGTAATGTTCCCAATGAAAAAAATAAGTTTAGTAATGTTGACGCTAGTCGCCTTTACGTGTGTCTTTTCAAGTGCTGAGGCTGAAAAGGAACCACTTTGGGAATATTCTACATCATCTGGAATATCTGCAGTAGCTATATCTGATGATTCTGTTAATGTATCTGCAACCTATGCGAAAAGTATTTCACTTTGGCGAAATCATACTTCTAGCCCATATAATACAAAAACAGTAGGTCAGGGTATTTCGGCAATGGATATGTCTTCAGACGGCCGTTTTGTTGTAACTGCTGAAGAAACAGATACGACTGTGACTTTGTGGGAAGAAGGTTCAAAAAATTGGGAAAAGACCGATTTTTTCTTGAGTGTTGTTGATCTTGATATGACGCCTGATGGCAATTATTTAGCCGTTAGCGATTTTAGAAATGTATACTATTTCAACACTAATTCAGATGATAGAATATGGGTTGACAATCACGCAAGTGATACTATGACTGTTGTTGCAATATCTCCAAATCATCAATATATTGCATCGGGAACGGAAGATGGTAATGTATATGTTTATAATACCTCAAGTTCTTCAGCATCATGGTATCATTCAGGAACTCTGGACGGTAAAATAACAGGTCTTGATTTTTCAGGTGATAGTAATTATCTAATTATCGGTTCTGAGAATGGTAAAGTTTATGTTTATGAATCAGAGGGAGACACTCCTGTTTTGGAATGGGGACAAGAAGATGAAGTTACTTGCGTTTCCGGTAGTTTTGATTCGAATTATTATGCATTTGGAACTGATCAAGGCTTAGTCACAGTTCTTGACTTGTCTACTGAATTTAAGGCATGGGACAAAAATATTGGAGGCATAATTACAGAAATTGATTTCAATGGAAATGCAAAGTATCTGATTGCAGGTTCAACTAACAAAAAATTAGTTTTAGCTAATGTATCAAATGGCGATGAATTGTGGCGAATATCTGCCTTTGGAGATGTTCTTAGTGTTGCAATGTCTTATCGTGGGGAAAATATAGTAGTAGGTACTTCAAACGGTTTAGCAATTTATTATGAACGTCAATTAGACAATCAGGCACCGGTAGCAAATATTGAGTCTATAAATCCAACAACGGCATTGCCTAACACACCCGTTACTATGATAGGTTCAGCTATTGATTCGGATGGTTCTATTGAGGAATATTTATGGTCTTCAGATATTGATGGAAATTTATCTCTTGAATCTAATTTTACAATATCTAATCTGAGTATGGGTTATCACGTCATATCGTTTAGCGCAAGAGACAATGAAGGTCGCTGGAGCAAATTATCAACAATGAATATTGGTATTGGTGACTTTCCGGAGGCAAGCATAGGTTCTATCACAGGCTGCTTATCATTTTCTAATTGTGTCATTAGTGAGGGAGAATCTATTGAATTTAATGGTTCAGCCGTTTCCGAAGCTTCAGAAGATACTGAAGTAATAGGATATCAGTGGCTTTCTAGCTTAGATGGTGAACTTTCCGAGGAATCAACATTTACTACCTCTGAGTTATCGAGAGGTGAACACACAATAACTTTCCGAGCAATAAATGATATTGGTTTTTGGTCATCTAATGTTACAGCTAATGTATTGATTAATGGCATTCCTGTTCTTAGTTCTGTTGATGTTAATCCTAATCCAGTAGTGGCTGGTGATAGTGTTATTTTATTCGGAGATGCTACAGATCCAGATGGTAATCTTTTGAGTTATATTTGGACAACTGAGTCTTTGTTGTTTGCCAATGGCCAAAATTTGTATGAGAGTTCTGATAATGGTTCTAGTGTATCGACTACAGATGCAGATATTGGAGAGCATGATGTTTATCTCACGGTTACAGATTCATTAGGGGCTTCAAGTGAGTCTATTACTATTAGCATTCAAATACTTTCCCCACCAATAGTATCAGCAATATGTGATGAAGAAGCGGTACTTGAGGATGACTTATTGTTCACAGCGCTAGCTAGTGATAAAGGAGGAGGGCGGATAGTATTGTATGAATGGGATTTCAATAGTACTACAGGAGATATCGATTCCGTTGATTTTAAAGGTTCAAGCACTGCAGTACATTCCTATAATTACACACCACCTGATTCATCATTTTTAGTAGTTGTTAGAGTAACTGATAATGATGGGCTCGTTGCTAGAGATACCTGTACGGTCACGATAGTAGCCGATTCCACACCTAATAATGGAAAATCCCCATCAGGAGATAAATCTGAATCTGAATTGCCAATTCCTTTGATTGCAGGAGCAGGATTACTGTTAGTTATAGGAATAGCAGGTGCAGTTTTCTATATGAGACGGGATGATTCTTTACCATATGAGCCACCAGCTAAACCCGAACCTGTTTCAGGATCTGGGTTCATGGAATCGGTTGTTCCTGAAGTTTCTCCTGTAAAGGAACGCAGAGTTCGGAAAGTAGTTAAGTCTGCAACTCTACCACCTCTGGAGACTATGACCATTGAATGCCCTGAATGTTCAGCACATATGGAGATTCCTAAAATTTCTGGCACGCAGCAAATTCAGTGTTCAGAATGTGGTTTAGAAGGAGAAATTTAACTCTGAAAAGGGTGCATACTGTTATTTTATAGGGAATGTTGTATAAGGAAATATAGTAAAGATGAAACGCGTAAAACTCATTAATGACCCTGCCGAGTTAGTGGCACTTTTTAGAGCAGTTGATTCTAAAGAAAGACGTGATGTACTCACTACATTAGCTGAGGGTTGGACCATGATTAGCGACTTAGTTTCGAAACACGGCGAGGGTGCTTATGCTGCCATTACGTATTTTGAAAAATTCAAGTTGGTTGAATCGAGATGGGAGGTAAACAATGAAAGCGGAAGACCTGAAAAGGGTTATCGTACATTCTATAATGCTTTTCAGATATCAACTTCGCTAACTTTCGATGAAACACAGGAGCTTCTAACTGTTGTTTTGATGACTGAAAAGAAGTTTAAGTCACTTGAATCAAAGATTATTGAGCTGATTGGTTCTGAGGGAACATTTGCCAATGATGTTGCTAGAGATTTAGGCGTTACTTCATTAACCCTGAAAGGTTTAGTCAGACGTTCCGTTGAATTCGATTTTAAGGGCCATAATATTGTTCCATTGAAGGAGGAAGAATAATGGATGATTTGGACATCGACGAAACGTTGCCCGGACAAGAACAAATAGAGGAAGATGGCGCCGAAGAAATTCGACGTGAGAATGAATTGAGTTCTTCTTCCGAAGCAACGTTTTCAGATGGTTTTAATGGAGATTCACAGGGTGAAGATTCACAAAGAGGTATGCTTTATCTGGTTGCAGGAGTAGGATATGGTGCTCTTGTAGTTTACTTGGTTCTAGTAATATCCCAAGGTATGAAAATTCCGGTTCTTAGCCCAGATACAAATATTGAGAACACGAATGGTGCGCTTTCAACATCAATTTTGATTTCAGCTATGGTTTTTGTTACAATTTGGGTTTTCATGTCAGGCAAAAATCATTCTTTCTTTACGGAGGATCCAGATAAAGCAAAATTCTGGGCAGGAATTATTGGTTTAGTTTCTTTGGTAATAATAGCTACAAGTTGGGATGAATATGAAACAGTGATGACAGTTTCAGCTTTGTTGACATCCGTTTCTACTTGGGCTTATTTACGTTCCTCTCAGATGAAGGCCTGAACTGGGATTGCATAGTTTGGCCAATTTGCGTCAGATTCAGTTTTCAATCCTTAGTGACGCCACATAGGCAGTACAGAATCGTATCCAGCTATTGGGACGCCAGTCATTGCTGCCGTATCTTGATTGTTTGTTCTAAGGTTTTCAGGATTCAAATCTCGTATATTTCCAATACCTAAAGACCCAATAGTTTCTGATAACTTCATTCCGAAAGTTTTCAGCCTCTCATTTGTACAATCACCTTCAAAAAATAGGCCCGAGGCTCCTAAAGCCATAAGTTTAGTAGCCATTTCATAATCTAATGTTTGACATGATGCTAAGACAATAAGTTTTTCTCTGTAATTTCTTGCTGTAGTTACAGCAGCTTCGAGAGGCATTTCTCGACTTGTTAAAATTGCACCTTCGGCCCCGGATTTTGCCACTATTTTCAAGTCATTTTCTACGTCACCCGCACCCAGTCTAACCATAATTGGTATTCTTTTGGCAGTACTTTGTCTGATTAATTCTACAACAAAAGCCAAGTCGTTTGGCCTTCTCATATCCAATCTTCGATTTATTTCAGTGGCACTCAAATCGATTATAGCCATATTAGCTGAATCTAAATTACTAGGAAATTTTTCATTTATTCCCCACGTTGAATAAATTGGTGCATTATTACCAGTCCATAATAATGGAATAGTTAGATTCAGTGGTTGTTCTTTATTATTTCCAATTGATAGTGAAAAGTCTAAATCATCCAGATTAACAGTTCTTGGTCTTCTACTGAGTTTGGCATAAACTAGCATTAATGTATCACCAATAGAATAATCCTCAGTTTTTTCTTTTCGCAGTTTTTTGTGTTTGAATTTTCCACTAACTGTTTTAAAATTTAATCCATTAGGATCAACACCATAGTCTCTGAGAGTTTTTTGAATAGCTTTCCAATCAGTTGGGGCTATATTCTTGGTTTCTAGATTTTCATTATCATTGAAATCACCTGAAATAAATGCTCTTCCACCACTCATCATTCTTCCTATATCTCCTCTAACATCTCCACAAACAATTAGATTTCCACCACTCATACAGGTGGCTAAATCTCCTTGAATATTCCCTGAGATAATCAGATCACCGCCCTTCATTGAAGGTCCTGCACTTCCCTCTACTGAACCTTGTATTACAACAGTACCACCTGACAAACAATGCCCAACACCATCATAACAATTACCATTTACGATAATTTCACCTTTACTCATTCCGTTTCCAACAAATCTTCCTGCGTCACCATTTAGGACAATATTTGTTCCATTATTGAATCCTCCAAAATTATCGCCAGCTTCACCATCAAAGGTTAAATTTTTTCCAGATGGCATGTTAACAGCAATACAGGGCTGCGAATCCAAGTTAGTAACTTTTGCAGACTTGTGTGATTCAAGCCTTTTACGGAGTTGCTCATTAATTACGGTAGAGCTCCATGAGCTTTCAGAATCCCCCATATTCGTCCTACTTGTAACCAGTATATACGTGATTAGGTAGTTTAATGTCCTCTTGTAACCATATATTTCAATAGTTCTTCAAATAATTCACGCGCTTCGCTTTGGGGATAGTCTGACAACGTTTTTCGGGCGTCTTCCAAATATTCATTTGCTTGTTTATGACATTCTTCTAATGCCCCAGATCGATTCATTATATTTACAGCTTCTTTTATTTGCTTATCTGTATTTTTGGAATCTAAAATGTCTATGAGTCTTTTACGATCACTTTCTTCAGCTCGATTTAATGCTTCGATAACTAATAATGTTCTTTTGCCTTGCCGTATATCTGAACCAGATGGTTTACCTAAAATTTCTTCGGAGGCAGTTGCATCGAGATAATCATCCCAAATCTGAAAACCTAGGCCAACATTTGTAGCCATTTCTTCAAGTTTTCTTGCTTCTTTTTCACTAGTTCCGCCTATTTTAGCTCCACCATACGCTGCAGCCCCAAAGAGGATAGAGGTTTTCAGCCGTATCATTTCTAAATATTCTTTTGCATCTACGGTTTCTTCCTCTTCAAAATTTATGTCCATTTGCTGTCCTTCAGCAATTTTTCTTACAACATATGCTACATTTTTAACCAAGTCTGCTTTTATTTCATCATCAATATCACAATCAGTTATCATTTCAAAAGCATATGCAAAAAGTGTATCACCAGCGAGTATTGCTGTAGATAATCCATATATTGTATGGCACGCATCTACACCATGTCTAAGATCATCATCGTCCATTACATCATCGTGTACAAGGGTGAAATTATGTATAGTTTCTAAAGCAGTAGCAAAGGGTACTGCTTTTTCAGCGTCTCCACCCACCATTTCACAAGTTATGAGTGCCATAACAGGTCTCAATCTTTTACCTCCTGCTAATGGAATATGTGCAGTCGCATCGTAAAGTTTTCTTGGCTCTCTAATTTTCAGGTATTCTCTAAGTGCCTTTTCTATCGGCTCTGCTTTAACTGCTATTTTTTTCTTTAAACTCATTCACAATTTCCCATATGGTGTATTTTATTGTCGCCTATTTCACCTAAGTTATCCAAAGCCTTCCAAATGTCATTCAAAAAGTTTTCCTTTATTAATCTGAACCAAGGGCCTATTTTGGCCTCTTTGTCACTAAATAAAGTCTCCAATTCTTCTAAGTTGACGTATTTTGTTTCTTCAATCTCAATTTTATTCGGGTTAATATCAAGATCACATTTTATTGCAAAGATATAATCTATTTCATGTTCAACCCACTTTTCATCTGCTCTGGCTTTGTACACCATTTTAGTAATGTACTTAAGCTCTTCTAGTTTTATTTGTTCAGATTCAATACCTAACTCTTGTTCCATCTTTCTTTTAGCAGCTGTCTTAGCACCATCAATTCCATTTACTTCTGAATCAATATGGAGAGGGTGGCTACAACAACTGTTTGCCCAAATAGAGGGGAATGTTATTTTCTCTGAAGCTCTTTTCTGAATTAATAATTTACCAGAATTATTGAATAAAAGAATGCTAAACGCTCGATGAAGTTTTCCTTCACCTAGATGACAATTAATTTTAGTATCTTTTCCCAGTATGTTGTCTTCTTCATCCACAAGGATACAAGCTTCCTTCATCATTTCAATTTGTTCTTGGTCGTATCCTTGAAGTTCAGGTCTCGCTTCCGACATTGTACTCTGAATTAAGGGTCCGATTAAAAATGAACAGTGCATGCTAAGCTCTTTATTTTGCCATTAAATAAGGGTTGTATGAGTAAGCTTGATTTTCTCAGTGAGCTAGGTATTGATGACCTTAATTTAGGTGGATTTTCAACAGAATGGTTAGGTTCGGGAAGTGAACTGAAATCAGTAACGCCAGCAGATGGTAGCGTAATTGCTAGCATCAAACAGTGCGATTCTGGAGATTATGAAAAGATAATGCAGGATACTACACGCGTATTCAAAAAATGGAGGATGGAACCAGCCCCTAAGCGTGGAGAAGTAGTCAGATTGTTGGCTAATGAATTTCGCGAGCATAAGGTAGCGTTAGGCAAATTAATATCATGGGAAATGGGTAAAATCCAAGCAGAAGGGGAAGGCGAAGTTCAGGAAATGATTGATATTGCAGATTATGCAGTTGGACTTAGCCGGCAACTTTACGGTAAAACGATGCATTCTGAACGCCCCAATCATAGGATGTATGAGCAATGGCATCCTTTAGGCGTTGTAGGTATTGTTACAGCCTTCAACTTTCCAGGTGCTGTATGGGCATGGAATGCAATGATTGCAGCAGTGTGTGGAGATGTTATGGTTTGGAAACCTTCCTCAAAAACCCCACTTACAGCATTTGCGATTCAGAAAATAGTCAATCGTGTAATGGAGCCGTTGGGATGGAGTGGTGTTATGTCTTTGTTAGTTGGTTCAAGCAGAGATGTCGGAGAAATGTTAATCCATGACCGTAGAGTCCCTCTTGTTTCAGCTACAGGTTCTTGTAACATGGGTCGTAAGATAGGAGAGGCTGTTTCCAAAAGATTAGGGCGTTCTTTACTAGAATTAGGTGGGAATAATGGGATAATTGTAATGCCTGATGCAGATCCAGAGTTGGTCCTGCGTGCAGTAGTCTTTGGAGCTGTAGGTACTACTGGACAAAGATGTACGACTACAAGGCGTTTATTTTTGCATAAGAGCATTGCAAAAGATATTACTGAGCGTTTAGTCAAGGCCTATTCCCAAGTAAAAATAGGAGATCCCTTGGATTCAAAGACAGTTATGGGTCCACTAGTTGACAATAATGCAGTTAATGACTTTGTTGATGCCTTGGACACTATTAAAAAAGAAAAGGGAGAAATACTTTGTGGAGGTGTAACTATAGATGTTTCTGGTTTCTTTGTAGAACCTACCATTGTGAAGGCACACAAGGAAATGGAAATTGCAAGAGAAGAAACATTTGCACCAATACTTTATTTGTTTGAATTTGAAACTATTGATGAGGCAATAAATATGCATAATTCAGTAGATCAAGGTTTATCGTCATCTATTTTCACGAGGGACATGCAATCTGTCGAAAATTTTCTATCACATGCTGGAAGTGATTGTGGAATAGCTAATGTTAATATTGGTACTAGTGGAGCAGAGATAGGTGGTGCTTTTGGCGGTGAAAAAGATACAGGTGGTGGACGAGAAGCCGGCTCAGATTCATGGAAGGTTTATATGAGAAGACAGACCAATACACTTAATTGGTCGGATGAATTGCCATTAGCACAGGGCATAAAATTCGGTTAATTATGAGCGATGAAGAAAAAAAATATATGCGCGTTCCTAAGGAGCATGCTGAAATTGTGATGGGTAAACTAGCTGATGCCGGTTTAATTGATGAAGATGCTGAAGTTCGTTGGGAAGGCGACTACGTTTCATTCCCCTTGATATCGACTGCATCTGGCAAAAACAATTAAGTTGTATCATAACAAACTGCTTCAGGTATAAGTTCGAGCAGTTCTAACCAATTCTTTGTGTCTGTAGTATCGTTTGGATTATTTGGTATGATATCTATTACTTCATCAATGATTCCAATTCCGGTTTGATCATTGAGTTCCTCTTCAGATATTACAGCAATTCCCATAGCAACTACAATTAAATCATACTCCGGAGCTTTCCATACTTCACCAATGTATCTACTCTCTGATCCTTCGGTCACACTTCTATTATAACCACCAAATCCTATTTCATCTGTTTTGGCAGTGCCATTGTATATAGAATATTGTGTATTGTATCCTTGTTTAGTGAGTCTACTTCCTTTATCAATTTCGGAATCAAGGTCAATTTCTTGTTCAATTGCCATTTCTTTGAATTGTTCATCTAGAACATCAAGCATGTCCCTCTCTTCAAGATTTATAGGTACTTTTATGGCAATTATGAACAACAATGCGGGGAACCCATCTTGATTTTCTTCTTCATCCATGCCGTCATCTGCATAAAGCACGAAAGTGGTTGAAGCTAAACCCAGTCCATATACATCATATTCATTCATTACGCTTTTCCAACCATTTCCCGAGTCTCCTTGAATATATGATTTTGGTATTTTAACTGCAGCAGTTTCGTACAGAGGTATAAGGGCTAAACATGGCCAAACAATAACCAATGCCACAAAAGCAGCCCCTGCGGTTCTAACAACCATTCGCCACTCATGTCGAGGTATTCCTGCTAGAACTCTCCCAGTACAATATAGTGGTACTCCTACACATATACTTTGTAGAAGAGGAATCATACTCGCTTGTGTATGAGTGAATAATAGTCCGATGAATAAGGATGCACAACATAGCTGATAGCCTAGTCTTCTTGCCTCTATTTTCGTATCAAATATTTTGAAAGACCAGTTAGCTTCTATGAACCTGATATTCATAAAATCTAGAATAAAACACCATGCTTGTAAGGTCCAACCAGGTTTTGCTTTAACATTTCGAAATTCATTGGTTTTTCTTTTGTCTCGATGTAGCACAAAGAATCCAAATGCGGCTGCTGCAAACAAGAATGTCCAAAATTCGCTTCTAATACCAAATGATCCTAGGTAATAAAACAAAAAAGATACAATTGCAAGCACCCATGCTAATTTCAATGCTCGCGATTCATTTTCACCTACAAGTGTTACTTCTAAACCTATTATTTCTTCTCCACTAACATTGTCTGCATCTAATATTTGTTTACCATCGCTCCTCTTTAATCCAACAATTGAATTTGCTCTAATATTGTCGGACATTAAATCTAGAGTTTCTTTATCCTTACTTATTTTCCATTCTTTTGAATAGATTCCAATAATTAATGCTTCAACTCTTATGTATTGTCTTGCAACAGATAAAAGCATAAACAATCCGAATATTGCAGGATTCCCAACCATAATCATCGCCATGGGGATGAATAGAACTTGCCACCACCATGCGAATCTTGGAATGAAGGCCCTACCAAGATAATCTATCTTATCCGTTTGAATATCCCACATTTCATATTTGTTCGCCATGAAAATGCGTAGATTAGTCACAACAACAGAGAATCCAGATTTTCCATCGATTGTAATATCGTCGTATTTCTTGAGAAATTTCTCATTTGGCAAGAATTTATCTGTTATGTCCACTGTTTTAGGTTAGGATAGATGTATAATTAACTTGTTTCGCCTTTTTCTTTTGGTTTTATGAAGAAAATTAGAATAAACAGGACTATGCCGGTTAATAGAAATCCTACAGAAAAACCAATAATAGTTATCCCTATATTTATCAAGTAGCTAAATTGTATCAAGTGATAGACACCTTCTCCTGAATCATAAACGTAAACCATGTTGTTATCCGTGTCCCAAGTATAGGTACCATCACTGCATGATTGAGAATCACAAAAATCTCCAATCTTTACATATCCTTCATTTGTTCTTTCACCAGCATCATCACAGTTTACGCTGAAAACATTTTCTTTGTCTGGTGATTCAAGAACAAAATTTCTAGCCTTTTCACAATCTTCATCAGCTACTTCACCTTCATCAGTAACATTTCCTTTTATGAAAACCTCATACCCCATCCACTCATGTGTTTTAATTGACATTTTATTAGTACTTGTTGAATCAGCCCCCCTCCAGTCAAACTCTTCATCCGATGCCTCTTCTAGATGTTCAAATGATTCAACTATCATGCTTGTTCCATAATTCGATAATAAAACACCTACAATTAGGAAAAAGGCAGCACCTATTGAGACATAAGTTTTATTCAATTTTTCAAATATACTTTTACCTTCTAAATTTACAGGGCCATAATGATGTTTGGAGATTACATATGTGTCTGCCACCATATCATGTAGCCCTTGTTTCTTTTCATCAAATCCAATCATTATTGATCCTAAGAAAAGTACGTGGGTACCACTACTCACAATAAATACAACAAAACGAATAATCGCATCTTTAAGCGTAATTCGATGACCTTCTCTATTAACTATTTTCATTCCAAGAAAATATTTCCCGAATGTACCCTGAAATGATGAGGCTTCCATGCCTGGTTTGTAACCAATACCTATTGCTACCACTAGAAGCCATGCTAATAAAAATCCTATAATGTAGCCCTCTACACCTAATATTTGGCCAAAAAACAGCACAACAATTAAGAAAATAATAAGAGTACCAAAAGATATTAGAAGATAATCAATTAATGCAGCCAAACCTCTTATCCAGAAGCCTTTGAACATAGGTATATCACTTTCCATTTCAGAGGTCAATACTGAATTTTTCTCATCCATATTAAAAAGTGTTTAACTGGATTTATTATAATACTTTTCCAAAAAGAATTTTGAAAGAAGATAAATTAATAGCCCTCATTATGGCGTAGATATGGAAATGCTTGACTTGCTTCGCTTCTCTTTGGGTTCTGCCATGCTTTGTTATGGCTCTTGGACAGATTTGAAGACGCGTAGAGTCCCTAACGAGGTTTGGCTTATTTCAGGTAGTATTGCTTCAGTCTTATTAATTTATGATTTGTCTACACAAGATTGGGGATATCATGTTTGGGCTTTACTTTTCGCAACATTTGTGTTGTTCTACAATGCATTCATTGATGAATATGTCTTAGAGGACAATCAGGCTATGCTCTGGAGGGTGTTTCAAGTTCTAGCAATCTTATCAGCATTATATTTTTTGCTAACAGTCGATTCAGAAGAAATATCTAGCGAAAATTACAAATTAATTGATATTTTATCAATCTCTATTTTGATAATCCTGATGTATGTCTGGTACTATCTTGGTCCAACTATTGGTGGTGCAGATGTTAAGGCAATAATGACTATTGGTTTAGTAGCACCTTTTACAATTTCAATAAATGGAGATCCTATGATGGCTTTTGAAACACGAGGTTTTCCATATCCTTTTGTGATATTTATGAATTCTCTCTTACTTTATTTGCTTATTCCAATCGGTCTAGCACTTTACAATATGGTTAGGGGAAATATCGAAAAACCATATTTTCAAATATTCTTTGGGACTAAGATGCCTCTTAAATCTGCCCGGGAGAGTTTTGTCTGGCCAATGCAACAAGTTATAGGAGAGAAGGTAGTTATGGTGGCTTTTGTTAAACACAAATCCGATTCAGAATCTGAATGGGACAAATTAGAGGGGAAAGGAATTACCAACCCGTGGATAACCTTCAAAATTCCCTATATTATTCCTTTAACTTTGGCTTTTTTTGTTTCTGCTTTGTTTGGTGACTTATTCTCGGTTTATTTGGTAGAACCAATAAATTCAATTTTCAGTTAAATAAACACTATTTTGCAACATCAATTAATTCACTTAATACTGCGGCCGTGGCTCCCCATACAGTTTCATTCATAACTTTGAAAATAGGAACTTCTACTTTATTTCCTCTCAAATTCCACATTTCAGTGTATCCATTATCTGAATTAATTAATTCAGACATTTCCAGTATAAATAATTCTTCAACTTCGTCTTCATTAAGTACCCATTCAGGTTCATAATCAATTACTCCTACAAATGGATAAATCAAGTATTCTGATACAGGAACTGGTATTGGAGTTAGTTGTCCTATTATTTCAACATCCTCTGGCTTTATCCCAACTTCTTCAAATGCTTCTCTTAATGCAGTATTCATAAGAGTCTCATTTTTTTCCATGGCACCGCCCGGAAGTGCTATTTGCCCAGGGTGGTTCTTTTCATTCATCGGTCGCCGAATTAGAGAGAAGCACCAATCATCATTTTTTTTGAAAAGCCCGATTAGAACAGCGGCTTTTTTCATATTACTTAGTTTGTCTTTTGAAATCCAGTCACTGTACTTTTGCAGGCTTTCACTTTCTATATTTTCACCCTTTCTAGATTTTACAGCCATTCTGTTCCATGACTCAATTCCGGGTAGTTTTCCATCTAATCTTTTCTGAAGTTTTTGAATCAAATTTTCACTTCTTTGAAAGCTCTTTCAATATTTTCAATAGTAGGTCCCAGAATTTTTCTACAGAAGATATCTCAACTCTTTCATCAGGCGAGTGTGGTCCTTTTATTGTTGGACCAAAAGAAATCATATCCATTCCATCTACTTTTTCTCCAATAACGCCACATTCTAAACCGGCATGAATGGCACAGATATTTGGTTTTCCTCCTAATATCTCTGAGTAAACTTTTGTGGTTGTTTCTAGTATTGGAGAATTGACATTAGGTGCCCATCCAGGATAGGCTTCATCTTGTTCTATTTTAGCACCATAAGCATTCGACATGATTGCGATTCTTTCTCTTTGTGATTCTAGTGCATCAGAAATTGAGGATCGTGTTGAACAAATAACATTTATTTCCCCTCCGTTGTTTTTTACTGAGGCTAAGTTATTCGATGTTTCAACTAAGTCTTCAACATCATGTGAATATTTGAGTACTCCATGAGGTAATGTTCGTAGTAACCCTATAATTCGGTTTTGACTTTCAGATTTTAGACTTTTATCAGGAGAATCTTCTAGTCCTGACAAGATTACTTTCATGTTCTTTTCCACAGTTCCAAATTCTTTCTGTAATGACTTTTCTCTGTTTGATACAATTGTTTGTGCTTCAGATACAGCTTCTGGACTAATTAATATTGTGGCAAATGCTTCTCTTGGTATTGCATTGTGTTTGTCACCACCTTGAATAGATACAAGGCGGTAGTCTGTGCCTTGGAGCGCACTTAATACCGAGGACAGGAAAACTACAGCGTTTCCTCTTTCTTCGTGTATCTCAACACCCGAGTGTCCACCCTGTAGTCCTTCGATAGATAATTGGAAAGAGAGAAAATCGGATGGCGCCTTTTGGTATTCTATGGGGAGATCTATACTTGAATCGCCACCACCTGCACAACCAATGCAGATTTCACCCCAGTCTTCGGTGTCAAGATTTAGCATGGTTCTTCCTTTAATTATTTCTCCACTAAGTGCAAAAGCACCAGTTAATCCTGTTTCTTCATCTACTGTAAAGAGACATTCTAAGGGGGGTAATTCTACAGTGTCAGGCATATCTAAGAGTGCCATAGCAGCTGCAACACCTATTCCATTATCAGCTCCAAGAGTAGTACCTTCCGCTTTGAGCCATCCATCTTCAATGTACAATTTGAGTGGATCGTTCATAAAGTCATGATTGGAGTCACGATTTTTTTCACAAACCATGTCTACATGACTCTGAATTATGATAATTGGTGCATTTTCTCCACCACTACTACCCGGTCTGAGAACTACAATATTTCCTGTAGAATCCTCCCTCATTTTTAAATTTCTTTTATTTGCAAAATTCTTTAAGTATTCTAGTATCTTTTCCTCGTGTTTAGAGGGTCTTGGAATCTTGGTTATATCTTCAAAATGCTTCCACACTAATTCAGGTTTTAAACCATCAATTACAGATGACATGTTTCAGCAAGTTGGGGTGGTGAAATAAACTTTAGTTTGTTTCAGAGTATTCAATATCAATGAATGCATATGGTTCAAGTATTGTTTCTTCGAAAGTATCTACTTTGTTTCCATTTATAGACATTTCAAGAGAATGTTGTTCATCTACACTGTAATCTAAAATCTTATCTTTTGAAAAATCCTTTCCCCAAATATTGAAGAAGAATCCAAGTTTTGCGGTAGCGTTTTGGGGTGTTTCAACATGTATTCTTCCGCTGTTGTCATAGGTGTGTATTGGGTGTAGGAAAGTTGCATTCCCGTTTTCATCCGTTTCAAATCCTATGTGCATAGGGATTTCAATTCTGTTTTCATTAATAGTTACATTGAGTTGAAAATGATAATGATAATCAGATTTAATTCCATTCACGGCATAATAGCATATGTCACTTTTGAGGTAGGGGTTTTCTTCCATTTCTTCTATTTCTTTTGTATTAAGATAGTAAATACTTGTTAAGATCATCACTGAAACTAAGCCTAGAAAAATGCCTTTCAGTATGTCTTGGTTATATTTATTCTTCATTTTTTTTGCCAAAGACAATCATGGCACCTAAAATCACAGCCCCCATACCTGAAATTGCAGCGATAATAAGTAGCCATTGAGGTTCAGTCTCGGTGTCCACATCTTTTTCAGGTTCTTCATTCTGGAATCCTGGTGTTAAATGGACATCAGGATTAACAGTTATATTTCCATAGATTTTTTCACCTGTTGAAACTATATCGACGAAAGGATATTTTCCGTCAGCATCAGTATAGTTGAAAGGTACATCGAAAAAGGCATTACAATCTTCATCTATTTTGGTTCCATTTGCGTCAGTTTCACAGGAATTAGTCAAATTCCCTGAATCCCAGTCATTATCTTCAAAATAATTTCCATTTCCATTTGCATCTACAAAAATTCTATGCGTCACATTTTCGGTACTATCTACATCAATCCATCTTGCAGTGTCATTTATCATCATATTTGCATTAGTTGGAGCTATTCCATTTTTCGAGATTACAATTGTAAAAATACCGCCAGAATGGGCTGAAATACTAGGGGCAGTTATTGACAAGCTCACAATGAGAGTGGCAATTATCAATACCATAGCACGCCCCAGTTGCATATTTTTGAAGATGAGATACTCTATAAATAAGCGCTGATATTGCGAGAACAATGCAGTCTAAGGAGATGTTTCTTGCCTTATGCCTTGTGCTTGCCTCAATGTTTTCAGGCTGCCTTGATAATTCAGATAATAAGGAAAATGTTTTGAATAATATGGTTGATCCTTTAGTCCAAGATGAGGGACATGATCATCGTAATGCGTCTCAACACCAGTTTTGGACAGATAATGTGGAATTTGTCAGTTATAATCCTTTGACTAAACCAGGAAATGCTGAGGTTCAAGTTGCATTATCTCCAGATGGTAAGACCTATGCTTACCAGGCTGGTTGGAAAGGTTTTCATATAATAGATGTTACAGACCCTAGTAATACTACAGTTACAGCTTGGTACAATGACCCCTACACTCAGGTTTTGGATATTAAATATCTTCAATATAATGGGAGAGAATATATCATATGTCAAAACCAGATAGTTGATTCTGGACAGTCCGATCCAAATGTGGGTGAATGGGATGATCCTGCACAAGTTTCAGTTAATTTAGTAGATGTTACAGACAAATTTGATCCACAGTGGATTGATTCATGGTATGATACAGATCATCCTTCTGGCCCTCATAATCTTTATACATATATGATTAAAGATGAGTGGTATATCTTTGTAGCAAATCCAGACTATGAAGATTGTGATATTGGGACGGGAGATGCCTGTGGTGGAATTACAATAGCACATCTAAACTTTGCAGGATATGGAGATTTACCTCGCATTTTCAAAGTAGGTGAAGCCGAAGTATCTTGGGAGACAACTCGAGGAGGTTGGATTTACATTCATGATATGACTGTTCAACAATGGCCTGGAACTGATACAAATGATCCTCGATTTGGTCGAACGTTCATTTATGGAGCTTATTGGGAAGCAGGTCTTAGAATATTTGATGTTAGTGACGTTCCTCATCCAGATGACCCCGATTACATTGCTTATGCTACGGCTTGCTATACGCACACAGTCGTAGTCTGTAATTGGAGGGCACCTGAAGTAGGTTATTGGATGGATTTTGCAGATCTTAATGGTGATGGTGAACCTGATTCGGGTACTGCCAGTAATTCTTCATCAGTTAATGGAGGAAGAGCAAGCTACATTCACTATGCAGAACCATATCCCGTTATGGTTGATGGTAGCCACTTAGGGATGGGTGAAGATCCAATTCATATGACTTTTATTGCTACAGAAGTCTTGGAAACAACTAATGGAACAGGCTTATCCTATCTTTTGGATACTACCGAATATACAATAAATGGTAATTCATTTACATTTCAACCTAAACTTCTGAGTTCTTGGGAGAATCCTTTTGGTGCAGATCACCATATTCCTGGTGGCGAAGAATGGCTTCTATTTTCTCCACATAATGCAGATACTGTCTGGTTTGATACATCCGGTGGGGGAGACACTTCACACGGAGGGACATGGGATGGTCGGATTTACATGGGTAACTATCACACAGGTCTCTGGGTATTAGATGTTGAAACATTAATGGTTGGCAATGGATATTTGGATGACACTTATACTAAGGCAACAGTTGCCTATTACTTGCCGCATGGAGCCGATGGTGAACCTTTACCTTCACAATTCTATGACTTTGGTTGGGTTCCTTTCCTTTGGACATCAGAATATCATAATGGTTATGTATATCTTTCTTGTATAACTTCAGGATTGTACATAGTGCAGCTTGATTTAGACGTTCCTTATGTTGATACTAATTTGGCAGTCTCAGAGGACTGATTTAGGATCTTTTAACTGATATTATTTGTTGAGGTTTGTTTGGTCGGTCCATATGGCCCGTTTTACAATTTTCTATATCTTTGACTGCATTCATTCCTTTTGTAACTTCACCAAATATTGCATGAGCACCATCTAACCAGGGAGTAGCAACAGTCGTCAAGAAAAACTGGGAGCCTCCTGTATTTGGTCCTGCGTTTGCCATTGAAAGTAATCCAGGTTTATTATGTTTCAATTCTGGGTGGAATTCACAATTTATCTGATAACCAGGACCTCCCGTTCCAGCTTTAGGGTTGTTTGGATCCTTAGAATTTGGGCATCCCCCTTGTAGCATAAAATCCTTGATTACTCTATGAAAATGTAATCCATTATAGAATCCTTTGTCGACTAATTTCAAGAAATTTTCGACTGTTTTAGGTGCTTTATCATCGAATAATTCGATTTTTATATCTCCAGCACTTGTTTTCATTAAGACAGTGGTCATATTATCTATGTACAATAAAGAAAGGTCTCCAAAAGGTTTGACCCTATCTTTTAACAATACCTCTTTTTGCGAATATTGTGGAAGACCCCGTAAACACAGCTGAATTCTGGGAAGCCTGTTACGAAACTGATATGGATAATTGGGATTTAGGAGGCCCCACTCCTTTTTTCGAGAGGTTAGCCTCTGAGATTCCCAAAGGAAAAATTTGTGTAATTGGTTGTGGTAGGGGTTATGATGCCGTAACTTTTGCTAAGGCTGGTTTTGAAGTCACTGCAGTTGATTTTGCAGAGGCAGCCGTTTTAGAAGCTAGAGAAAAAGCACGAAATGCTAATGTTTCACTGAAAGTTTTACGTGAGGATGTATTTGATTTGCCTGAAGAAATGCATGGCAAATTTGACTATGTTATGGAATACACGTGCTTTTGTGCAATTAGTCCAGAGCGGCGCTTTGAATATGATAGAGTTGTTTGGCAACTATTGAAACCAGAAGGGCAACTATTGGGGCTGTTTTTTCCATTAGATAAAGAAGTTGAAGAAGGAGGGCCTCCTTGGGGAGTAGACATCATGGATCTTCACAAATTATTTAGTTTACATTGGGATTTGGAAGCAGAGGAAATGCCTCAAGAATCAATAGAACCACGTGCAAATCGAGAAATCTTTATGTGTTGGAAAAAGAGATGAAGCATTTACCAAGATTGTACGCTTCTAATTTTGATAATCTGGATATTAAGGAACATAAGGATAAATCCATTGTCTTTTTTTCAGCTGATTGGTGTCCTTATTGTATATCTTTTTTTAATAATTGGAAGGAATATGGAGAGATTGAATCGGCCTTTGTTGCGGATATTACAGATGTAGACTCAGAATTATGGGATTCTTTTGATGTAAATGTTCTCCCCACTATGGCCATTTTCAAAAATGGCAAATTAGAAAAACGTTGGAATGGTGTTTTGGGCCGTGGCCTTACGATTAATCAAATTGAAGACGCGAATTCATTTTTTTCTAAACTTTAGATTAAATATAGCAGTTATTGCTATAATTATAATACTAAACGGTGCCCCTAGGTAATTAAGTTCTTTTATTTGGTTGATGAGGCCTGTATCTTCCGTTTGGTTTGTTTGATTATAGTTTGTTCCAGGAGTTTCTATAGGCTCTTGTATTCCAATCTCATTTACAAGCCAGAATTCATCGGCAATTTGCAAATCGCTATTCCTTATAAATTTGTAGTTTATGCTGGTCTTCGTCGCTTCAAACAAAGTATATCCGTATGTTACTTCTCTATATGCTGACCACAAAGGCTGTGGTTCTTCCAATCCATCATATGTAGATCTACCGGCCATTCCTGCAACTATGTGGATTGTAGCTCCTGGCTTGTAAAAGGGGTCTTTTTGGCTTCCACTATTGTTTGAATAAACATCCTCTTCAAAAACAGGGTATGTTCTTTCATAATGATGGTCGTGTCCCCAAATTGCAAGGTCAACTTGGTAATCAAAGAGCAAGCCTTCCATGGCTTCTCTAAATTCTATTTCACTTCCATGGCCATCGCCATCCCCATTTGAGCTGTACATTGGTCTATGAGCAAATACGACTACCCAAGGATAATTTTCTCTATTTTCGTTAGCATCCTCTAAATCATTTTTGAGCCAAGTATGTTGAGTACTTCCAGGTTCATAATCATGCTCAGATGAAATAGAAACAAAATGGATGAATTCAAAATCAAAACTATACCAAAAACTGTTTGGACCTGGATTAAAGAATCTGCTTTCATAAGCATCAAATTCATAAGGCTCAGAATCTTCTTCATGATTTCCAGGTGCATACATATGAGGGGATTCTGATGTTAAACTTTCAATCTGGTTTTGGTATTCATCCCATACGCTCTGGTCACCTACCCCATTCCCTGAGCCGGCATCATTTGCATAGGATATATCTCCGGCATGTATAACTAGATCAAGATTTTCACCTTCCATATGGCTAGTGGTTTCTTGAGCATTACTTGAGGTTCCATGGTCGGCAATAGCACCAATTGTAATTTTGCCAGGATTCTCTTCTAGTGTTTTGAAGGAATAAATGTTGCTCCATTCTCCATCTTCACCTACTCGATAATAATAAGTTGTATTTGGGTTTAAATTTGATAACAAGGTGGTGTGTGTACATGTAGTCCACAGATACATATCATTATTTCCATTTTCAGATAGATTTAGATTGTCGTTATCGGTTCCGTATTCTACAGTATTGCCAGATGGGCAGGAGAAAGTAGTGTCTTCTTCAGTACCCCATTGAACTACCATTTCTCCAGGTATTCCTGTTGTTGCAAGATGTACCTGTTCAGGTTCTGCAGATTCTCCGTTTATTGATATAATCAGGCAGGTAAAAATAAGAAGTAAAGTTGCACACCTCATTAATTTCCTTAATTATGGACTATGATATAATAATTCTCACAATATTATTCTGGGTTCTTCTTTAACATTATTAAGTACTAGAGAGGTGCTAGTACGTTCAATATTTTTTTGTGATAATATAGTTTTTATAAATTGATCCATCTCTTCTCTATCCTTAAAGCGTGCTAGGACTAATGAGTCCCATTCACCAGTAATATCATAGACTGCATAGACTCTTGGATGCTTAGCTATCGATGCCTGAACTTCCATTATTTTACCTTTCTTTATTCTTAAATTTATTGTAGACGTAAGAGTAAATCCTACACTTTCCGGATCAATATCTGGAAGGTAACCTCTGATGATATTTTTCTTTTCAAGAGATTTGAGATGGTTACTTACGGTACCTAAAGCTAGCCCAGTTAAACCTGCCAATTCTCTTTGTGAGGCTTTCCCATTTTTGTTTAGGCATCGCAAAAGTTCAGAATCTTTATTGTTTAGTTCCATAAATTGAACATTTGTTCATCCTATATATAAATTACTATGTATATAATCATTTATTTCTTATTTTTTGCTCTTTTAAACTAAATATAGAGTGTTTTTTATATAGTATGTCTCAATCTATAGATGATTATTATGAGTAAGACGGCAAAGCTAGAATATATTTGGTTAGACGGTTTTGAACCAACACAGAGTCTTAGAAGTAAAACGTTGATTCGAAATAAATTTTCAGGGAAATTAAAGGACTGTCCTGATTGGTCATTTGATGGAAGTTCTACTAGACAGGCGGAGGGAAATGATTCAGATTGTCTCCTTAAACCGGTTGCAATATATCCAGATCCAGATAGGAAAAATGGTTATTTAGTAATGAATGAAGTTTACAATGCAGATGGTACACCACACGTTACGAATGCCCGAGCCACTATAGATGATGATGACAGTGATTTCTGGTTTGGATTTGAGCAAGAATATTTCCTTTGGGATCCGGAGACAGATTTGCCCTTAGGTTTTCCAAGAGATCAAACACCTCAAGGTCAATTCTATTGTTCTGTTGGTGCAAAGAATACTTTTGGTAGGGAGATAATAGAAGATCATCTTGACCAGTGTTTAGATGCTGGTTTGAATGTAGAAGGTATTAATGCTGAAGTGGCAGCGGGTCAATGGGAATACCAAATATTTTCGAAGGGTGCTAAAAATGCAGGTGATGAGATATGGGTTTCTCGATATTTAGCTGAAAGAAATGCTGAAAAATATGGTATTGCTATAGAATGGCATCCAAAACCGCTAGGGGCTACAGATTGGAATGGTTCAGGTATGCATGCAAATTTCTCAGACGGCACACTAAGAAAATGTGGTGATGAAAAAGTTTTCAATAAAGTATGTGAGGCTTTTGGAAAGAATATTAAGAAGCATATGGACGTTTATGGCGCCCATAATGAGCAAAGATTAACTGGCCTTCATGAAACACAGTCGATTCATGAGTTCTCATATGGTATTTCAGACAGGGGTGCCTCTATTCGGATACCTGTTGGTACTGTAGAAGATGGTTGGAAGGGGAGGCTTGAAGATCGTAGGCCATCGTCAAATGGAGATCCGTACAAGATTGCAGCTGTAATCATAACAACAACAAAATCAGCGTATTAACAAAGTGGTGGCCCCGCCCGGATTTGAACCGGGGTCTATGGCTCCCAAAGCAACAAGGATTCCAAACTACCCCACAGGGCCACAAATATTTCACAGGAGGGGTTGATTTAAGGGCTATTTGTCAATTCAAAGTGTGGTCTTATCTTAGTATCGCCAATGCCTTCGACATAGTATGGTCTATCATCTACCCTAGAGAAGCCAAGATTTTCTAGAACTTTCATAGGTGCTTTGTTATCCTTGTGTGTCGCAGCCCATACTTTTTCTAATTTCAATTCTTCAAATCCAAATTGTGCCAGTCTTTCTACAGTTTCCGTGGCAAATCTTTTTTTCCAGTATCTCTTTCCAATCCAACAACCAATTTCTCCCTTGGATGTTATGTTAGTGCCACCAATTAGGCAGTTCCCATTTTTTCTAATAATTGCATATACATAATTGTTCTTAGGCTTGTTATTAATCCACCAAATAGCGTGTTTTTCCTCATAAGGAAATGGAATTCTTTCCGTCCATTTACTTACGTCTTTATCATTTAGTAATTCAATCAGTATTTCTTTATCATCAGCTCTGAATTGACGAAAGATTAATCTTTCAGAATAAAGTTTCATTCATCATCATCGACCATCTCAGCATCTTGAACTTCAGGCTTTGATAAATCAAGTATTGTTTCTTTCTCTTTTTCTTTAGGTCTACTGTAAATAACATCGGTGTCAAGAACTGTAGCTTCAGCTTCGAGCACTTCTTCGGTAGTCTTAGTTTCTACAGGTTCAGCAACTACAGCCTCGGCTACTTCATCGGTAGTTTCAGAAACATCTTTATCCTTATCAAAGATATCAACAAAGGTTGAAAGTAGATTTCTCATACTTCCATCTTCAAATTCTATTTCTAATTTGTAATTGTCTCCCTTAGGTTTGCTATCTTTAACTTCACCTTTTCCAAAGATTCCATGAGTGATTTTAGTTCCAGGACTGTATGCCCCATAGTCTACTTCCACAACATCAGCTACGACTTTGGTTATTTCGTCTTCTTTTTCTTCTTCAGATTCTGGTTTCTTGAAAGATTCTTCGCTGGGTTCTGGTGTTGTAGTTTTATCTTCGTTTAGAGTAAGGAATGTTCCCAAAATTCTACGCTTTCCTTCTTCGAAATCAACTTCTACAGACCAATGCTTACCTGCCTTTGTTGCTTGCAACACAGTGCCATTTCCATAAACGCCATGAGTTACATTGTCGCCCTCTATGAATGGCTCATCACTTCCCGTGTCAGCTTCGTCATCATCCGTTCCTAATTCTTTTGAAGCTTCAATGGTTTCTTTAACTTCTTCTTCAGCCTCTTCTTCCTGGGTTATCGCTTCTTCAAGATCTTCACTAGCTTTTTCACCAATTACGATGGCTTTCTCCAAAACTTCGGCAGCTTCTTTTTCAGTAGTTGATGTAATTTCTACTTCCTCTGCCGCAGTTTCTTCTACAACAACAGCTTCAGCTAGAACCTCTTCAGCTTCTTCTTGTTTCTCCACACTCTCTTTCAATTCAGTTATAGCTTCTTGTATTTCGCTTTCATCAGCTTCTTTTTCAATTAATTCTGTAACCTGTTCTGTAGCCTCAACTACGGCTTCTGTAGCTACATCTTCAGCTTCGACGGCTTCAACTACAGCTTCAGCAGCTTGGGCCTCTTCTTTCACAGCATCTGCATATGCTTCAACTGCTTCAGCTTCAGTATTTACGGCTTCAACTACAGCTTCGGCTGCAACTTCTTCGGCTTCAGATGCACTTTCAACTTTTTCTTGAGCTATAGTTTCAGCATCTACTGCATCTTGTATGGTATCTAAAGCCACTTCAGTAGCTTCAACAGCGACAGGTTCTGCAATCGTAGCTTCCGCCACTTCTTCAGTAGCTTCAACTTCGACAGGCTCTGCAATCGTAGCTTCCGCCACTTCTTCAGTAGCTTCAACTTCGACAGGCTCTGCAATCGTAGCTTCCGCCACTTCTTCAGTAGCTTCAACTTCGATAGGTTCTGCAATCGTAGCTTCTGCTACTTCTTCAGTAGCTTCAACAGCGACAGGTTCTGTAATCGTAGCTTCCGCCACTTCTTCAGTAGCTTCAATGACTTCTTCTACGGCCTCTTCTGTGATTTCTTCTGTTGGAGTCTCAATTACAGGTTCTGCAACCATATCCCAATCAGTACTAGTTTCAACAATATCGACTTCAGCAACAGCAGCTGTGGTTCCTAAAGTAGGGACAACACTCTCTGCCATTTCGAATTCATCTTCGATTTCAACGACTGATGGTAAGGATCGTACTTCTTCTTCAAAATCTATTTCTTCTAATGGAGCTTCTTCAAGTGCCTGAGCCCAAACAGAACAAACCCTTGCAACAGGTTCATTTATCCTCAAACAAGTGACACAAATATTAGCATTTTCGGGTTGCCAGATACATGGTTGATTTGGCAAATTATCTAGGAATTCTCGTATAGAACCATAACTTTGTGGTTGACTTGCCATTTCACACCTTGCTTTTTTAATCTTAGCAGATTAGGACCTCTCCTATTATGCTGGAGTTAGTATAGTTTTCCGCGACTATAAAATATTAGCATCCATACTATTCTATATATCCCTCCAGATTACAAATAATAATATGTTTGTTTATGGTAAAGAGAAATTTTTTGCTGCTTTTGTCGTTACTATGCTAACCGCTTCTGGGATTATCATATTGTTTGATGAGGGTATAGATCAGAAAATTAATGACATAATAAAATCTAATAAAGGAATTGAATGGCTTGAACCAGTCTTCATGCCTAGACATGAAGAATGCATTGATGAGAATAATGGGCAGGAACATCCTGAATACGGTATTGGGTATGAGCCTAGTCTTTCACTTGATTCTAAAGGGAATATGTTTGTTACAGCACATAAGGATCTGAGGTGGGGTGGTGAAGATGCACCTATTCCTATTTTCCTTGACCCGGATGATCCAGGATTGTGGTATGCTTGTACAGATGGTGAGAGTACATCCTGGGATTATTGGGCTTCATGGTTTTGGAAAACAAATGATGGTGGCCTTACTTGGGATCATGGAGATAAATTTGACCCAACTCCTGGAAATATGTTGATGGCTAATTATGCAGCTGGTGGTTCAGAATGTTTAGGAGATGAAGGTGATATTTCTGTAGATTCTAACGACATGATATACTATTTAGATACTACTTTAGAAGACAATTGGTGGCATATATTTTCAGATGGTGGTAATTCCTATGAACTGGGAGTCTGTCAACGCATGAATTCCATGGCTGCAGATGATAGGCCATGGTTAGCAGCACAGGGTGATGGCATAATTCACTATTTGGGTAATTCAGGAGCCCCTCCACCAGAATGTACTATAGATTCAGGGCGTTATTGGTATTATCATTCAGAAAATGGTGGAACTACATTTTCGCAATGTTACTCTATGCCGGGAGGCTGGTCTACTATTGCAGCACAACGTAATGGTTCCTATGTTTATGTGGCTCAAGAAAATGCAGATACTACTTCAGGCACAGTCATAGTAAGGATAAGTGATGACTATGGTAGGGGTACAGGTCCAGGCCCATCAGACGGTAGTTGGCAAGATCCTGTAGTCGTTGGTGAGAGAAAAGGTAATCCACCAGAAGGTTATCCTTTGGTCAATACCAATGAACAAGGTACCGTTGCAGTAGTATGGGCGGACTGCCCTGATGGGAAAGTAGGTGCATGGGAGATGAATATAGCTTTGTCCTATGATTATGGAGTTAATTGGTCAACTTGGGAAATAACCCCTGATTGGGATGGAATAACCATGTATCCTTTTGTGTCTATAAGTGAAACAAATCGCATAGCTGTTTCTTTCTATGGTTTAGATTATGCAACGGGTAATTCCACAGGCTATACTGAAGGAACACCTTGGTATCTTTATTCTGCATATTTAGACAATCCACAATTAAATGACACTTGGGAATTTGAGATAGCAGATTCAACACCTTTGCACACAGTTACAAATTATGAAGAAGTAAATAGTGATGTTCATGCACTGCATGATTTCTTTGAGACAGTTATTTCGCCAGACGGTTCATGGATGGGTGTAGCTTACCAAAGAAATATAGGTCAACATCCTTTTGAAGAGAATGAAGAACAACGCTACATTATGTTTGTTCGCGGTGAACTCAATTAGTCAGTTTTTCTATAATTTTCAACAATTTAATTTCTTTTGCCTCCCAGCAATATGATTCCTTTACGACTTGGTTTCCCCGTTTTCCCATTTCATTGAGATCAGTTCGTTTGGCCATTTTTTCCATTCCTTTTGCAACGGAATCTATGTTGGTTGAATCTACAGTCAATCCAATCTCGTGTTTTTCAATTAGTGCCTTTAGAAGTGGTCCTGTTGCAGATACTACAGGTAGTCCCATAATCATATACTCAAATATTTTAGTTGGGAGTCCTTTCAGATATCTAGGTCCTGGCTGGTTCACAAAAAGTCCAAAGTCGGCGTCTCTTATGACTGGTGCTAATTCTCTATAATCAACCCAACCCAACCAATCAATATCTAAATTATTTTCTTTATCATACGACTTAGCCCAAGCCTTTAGTTCATTATCATAGAAATCCCCTGCAATTCTGAGTTTTAGGTCTCTTTTTTCTCTAACTTTTTTAATACTCTTTAGAAGAATCTTAATTCCTCTTTTTTCAGTTAAACTTCCCACATAGAGGGCAACAATTTCGTTTTGTTCCTTATCTAAGGTTATATCAAAATTAGATATGCTAGGATAATTGGGAATAACAGTCACCTTTCCAAAATTTGCAAGTGACCTAGCTAATCTGTTATCGACAGTTATGATATGATTGACTCTGGGTGCGCAAATAGAAATTGCTAATTCTGTAATCTTCGATGCTATTTTTCCTTGCAATTCAAGTTTCATTGGGACTAAATATTCGTGACAGTCCCAGACTACAGGTTTTTTTGTTAGTCCTTTTAAAAGAATGCTGTAAATCAGAGGGTCTAGTTCATGACAATAAAATAGATCGTAGTCTTTTTTCAAGGCTTTATTTATTAATTTAAGAGCTACAGAACCAATAATGCTATTCGTGCCCACACAGTGTACTTTAATACCTTCAAAATCTGTTTCCTTGGTCGATGTATGAGGTGTGATAATCTCAATATTATGGCCTGCTTTTTTCATGGTACAAACTTCTTTGTAGACTCTTTGGTCAAACGGCTTAAAGAATTCGCGGTCACAAATTACAGCTATATTTGCCACAATGGCCTATGGCGACAGTTCTAAAACCTGTTCATTCCTATATATCTGTGAAAGTTTTGATGGTAGCACCCTCTGTGAGGGTTCCAGACACCTTAGGGCAGACACTTCATCAGTTAGCCTTAGCCAATGGGCTTGCTAAAGAAGGTATAGAAGTAACATTACTTTGTAGGTGCGATGAAAAAGCGATTAACCTCTCAGATTTCAGTTCTAATTTGAGTTTTGTTTCTATAGTTAATCCTGGGATTCCATTTGAAAGGATAATATTTACAAAACATGCATATCAAAAGGTGGTTGAACAAATAGAAGCTAATGAATTTGACATAGTTCATGATAGAGGTTATATTTTTGCGGGTTCTGGTGTCCAAGCAGCTTCGGAATTAGGTATCAAGTCAGTTCTTCAGGTTGATGATAATTGGATGAGATCTGAATTATCAGCTACTAAGGTTGCAAAATTATGGCCTTATCATGAAAAGGCAATACGTTCCTGCCGTAATCAAATAGAATTGGCTGATGGAGGGTTTACAGTTAGTTCGATACTTAGAGATCAAATATCTGAATGGAATCCTAAAGCTAGGAACTTTTCAGTAATACAGAATGGATATGAGGATGATTTATTCAATCTTAAAACTAAACCTTTGGGGATTAAAGATAAGTTAGGTTTATCTGGTAAGATGGTTGTTTTTGTAGGGGCTTTAGGTCCTTGGCACGGTACAGAGGAATTAGTAGAGATTGCTAAAGTTAATCCAAACATAAATGTCATTGTTGCGGGTGGAGGTTATGGCTATAATCTTCCTAAATTGAGAAATTTACATCACATTGGTCGCTTGGAGAGGCATGAGGTTCCTAGTCTTTTGGTTGAAGCAGATATAGGTTTAGCCCCTTACCCTAATGTAGATTATGGTTTTTCACCTTTGAAAATCTATGAGTATATGGGCTGCAAGCTTCCTGTTGTTGCTACACTTTTACCCTCTGTTGAGGAAGCAACTCAAGGCCATGCTTTACTTGTAAGATCTGGTCAAATGGCTGACGCAATTTCAAAAATTATTAATAATGAAAAACTTTTAGGCGAATTATCCGATTCTGCCTTTAAATATGCGTCGACAGAAAGAACTTGGTCTAAAACTATAGAAAAGACAGTAGAATTGTATAAAGGATTACTATGAGTTTTGCTCCGGGACATATAAGTTTAACTTTTGCAATTTGGCCAGATTCAGATTTGTTGACCATGGGTTCTACGGGTGTAGGTATAGTTTTACCACAGGGAGTACACTGTGCGGTCGTAAGGGAGCAATCTGAGATTAAACATAATGTAGTTGTTAAGGGTGGAAGTTCAGTGGAGGATTCAGTTACCCTACGAGCGTTAGAATTACTTGGCTTTAAGGACGAGGGTCTAACAGTTTATCTTAGACATGATTTACCTTTAGGTTCAGGTTTTGGTATTTCTGGTGCTTCAGCTCTAGCGGCATGTATGGAATTAGAGAAGAACCTTGACTTATGTGTAAAGGCCTCTCATCAGGCTGAGGTTGAATTCAGAACAGGTTTAGGAGACGTTGTTGCTATAGCTGAATCAATAAGAACTGGTGTTTTTCCCTCAATAGTTGTGAGACAAACTCCTGGGTATAAGGGAGAAACTCAATCTTTCTCTATTGGTGAAAAATTTGCAGTTTGCATTTCAGGAATAGGTCGTGATACATCAAAGATTATTGCTGATGAAAAGTGGATTGAGATTATTAATTCCGCAGCATTAGGTATTCAGATTGCTGAACCAAATATAAGATCTTCAATAAAAATAGGGCGCCTTTTTACAGAAAAATCAGGATTAGTTAATGACAATATATCACAAATTCTTGATGAAATGCCAATTGGTTCGGTTTCGTCTGTTGCACATTTAGGAACATCTATTGTGGCTACATCAGAGGATATGGACGCTTTAGTTGAAAAATTAAATGAGTTTGGACAGGTCAGATTATACTAGGCTGGAGTGTTAATAGTGTTGCCAGTTATATTTGACCCCGGCAGGAATTTAGTTAGATTTTTCAAAAGTCCTTCTTTTCTAGGTCCAGCTACCAAGATGTTGTCTAAAACATCTTTTAGAGTAGCAACTGGTATGACTTTTACCATGGTCTTGTACTTTGATTCCAAGAGAACATCTTGCATATTCATAGCAGGGATAAGTACCTTTGTAACACCAGATTCAGCGGCAGCTTCTATCTTTGCAGTAACACCACCTACAGGTAGTACTTGACCTCTTACGCTTAGTGATCCCGTTAGAGCCATTGTTTGGTCAACCTCTGCATTCTCTAAAGCTGAGATTACAGCAGTGGCAATAGATACCGATGCCGAATCACCTTCAACACCCTCATAAGCACCTACAAATTGGACATGTATATCATATTTTGAAATATCCTCGCCAGTATATTTTTTTATTAGAGCAGATACATTTTCTACAGCCTCTTTGGCAATTTCACCTAGTTTTCCAGTAGCAACAACTTTCCCCCTATCTTTTGATTGTGCTGGCGTTACTTCTGCAACAATGGGCATCATAATACCTGCCATTTCAGACATTCCTGAATTTGCTCCCATTACAGCTAGTCCATTAACCATTCCAATTTCAGCTCCTTCAATGGAATATGTTTTGTAGTCTTTTCTGCGTTCAACATAACGATCTGCAATCTGTTGTTCTAGTGGTTTTGCAATTCTTTTAGCTTTAACAACGTGTTCTGCAGTAATGGTATCGTCACCTAATTCCATTGCAATATCACCAGCAACTCTGACTAAACCTCCTAGTTCTCTAAGCCTTAAGCTAAGATGCATTTGTCTCCCAGCTCTGCGTTGTGCTTCATGTATTATTTCTCCAATTGCTTCTTTAGAAAAATGTCCAATTTTTTCATCTTTAGCAACTTCTTGGGCAATAAACCTGACTAATTTTTCCCTATTTTCTTGGGAATCAGGGATAGTCGAGTTCATGTAAACTTCATATCCATAACCTCGGATTCTACTTCTCAGTGCTGGATGCATTCCTTTAATTGCATCTAGATTCCCAGCAGCTACAAGTACGAAATTACAAGGTACGGGTTCAGTCTTTGTCATTGCGCCTGCAGACCTTTCTGATTGACCTGAGATAGAGAATTCTCCTTCTTGAATCGCAGTTAGGAGTGATTGTTGTGATTCAATTCTGAGTAAATTGATTTCATCTATGTACAGAACGCCTTTGTGAGCTTTGTGTATTGCTCCTGCTTCAACACGGTCATGAGCTGGAGTTTCAAGTCCTCCAGATTGAAAGGGATCGTGTCTAACATCGCCTAATAATGCACCTGCATGTGTTCCTGTCGCGTCAATAAATGGTGCATGCATTTCTTTTTCATGCAGTACCAAACCCTTAGGAATATTTGCAGTTTCATTTCTTTGGTTTGTATATCTCATAGCCATAAAAACAAAAGCTGCGGCAATTAGACTGTAGAAAATATACATGGGATTAAATCCAGCAGTTATGAACCATAGAACTCCAAAACCAATTATTGCGAATACGATAAGCATTTGGGATTTTGCTTTCTTCTCTTTTTCTATCATTGCCTGAGCTTTCTGAACTTGGACAATTTCTTTTCCCTTTCCAGAGGGCACAATTCTAACTCTTGGTTCATTATTATCTTCATGATTATGATAAACTAGTACATCTTGTAATTCTTCTTTAGGTAGGAGTTCAGAGATCGACTGAGCTAGCATGGATTTTCCAGTTCCAGGATCTCCAATAAGCATTACATGTCTTCTTTGTTCTGCGGCCTTACGTACAATTTCAACTCCTTGTTCTTGGCCAATAACCTGATCGATCAGCATTTTCGGGACTGCAATATCCTCAGTTGATTCGATATCTAAATCTTTGACCCATATTCGTGGGTCTGCCAATTTTTTGGTTTTTTTAACCATTTATAGAATTGGACTTATTGGCTACAGATATATAAGTTTCGAACACTCAAACTTCTATATCAGGAAGATTTTCATTATCTTCTTCTATTTCTATTTCTTCACTTAGAATAAATTTGGTTCCATAGTGCAATATTCCACTTTCACTATCTTCTCCTAGTTTTCTAAAAACAGATTTGACTTTCATACCGGGTTTGACTATATTCGGATCACAATCTACGATTTGTGTCGTCATCATTGGCCCCTCATCTAATTTTACTATAGCCATACAATAGGGTCCAAACATTTCATAGCCTGTTTGGGCTTGGTATACAACGGTTGAAGTAACTATCTCACCTGTGCCTTTGAATTGATAATCCTCCATGCCACCTATAGATTCTCTTCCAGCCTCTGGGTTGAAGCTTCTTCTTGGATAGTGGTATGTTTTTGTTATTTTACAGTATGACCCTATCAGATTGTACCGGGTATCCAGTTCTCTCCAAAATCGAGGTACCGACATTATTCACCTTCCAATATATGTATGACTGCCGTAGCAGCAGTACCGCCATGATTTTCTACCATACCTATTTTTGCATCTTTAACTTGTCTGTCACCAGCTTCACCTCTTAATTGCTGTACGACTTCAACTACTTGTGCTATTCCTGTAGCGCCCGGCGCATGTCCACGGGCCTTTAGCCCACCGCTCGTGTTTGTAGGTATTTTTCCTCCTAGTTTCGTCTCACCTTCTAGTATTTTAGCTGCAGCTTTTCCTCTTCTGAAAATACCTATTTCTTCTAAAGCTATAATTTCTGAGATTGTAAAATTATCATGGACCTCAATAAGGTCAATATCTTTTGCCTTTTTACCACAGCTTTTGAATGCTCTTTTTGCAGCCACTCTAATCGCAGGCATTTGGTTTAGATGTTTTCGATGGTGTAAGCTCAAAGTATCTGATGCTTGACCTGAGCCTATGATTCGAATAGATTTTTTTCCATATTTTTTTGCTTTTTCTGTAGCACAAAGGACAACGGCTGCCGCACCGTCACTGTTTGGTGCGCAATCTAACATTCTTAGTGGACTTGATACAAGTCCCGAATTAGATACGGCCTCTGAGCTGATTGCAAATGGAAACTGAGCCATCGGATTCATAGAGGCATGGTAATGGTTCTTTGCAGATACAGCGGACATTTCTTCTCTTGTAGTTCCATATTGTTGCATGTGACTTTGAGTCATCATTGCATGCAAGGAAGCAAATGTTGCTCCTGCTTTAGATTCCCATTGTTCATCTGAACCCATGCTCACAGTATATGATGATTCTGAATCGCTGACGTCAGTCATTTTTTCAGCACCACCTACGACTGCAATATCGATGAAACCTCCAGCAATAGCCATGTATGCTTGTCTAATTGCTAAGCCACCAGAGGCCGATGCAGCCTCTACCCTCGTTGCTGGGACGTTCTGACTTGCTAAACCGCAATAATCAGCCATTAATGCGCTTACATGCTCTTGTTGTAGTGTTGATCCAGCAGCCATGTTTCCTATGTACAAGGCGTCAATGTCTTTACTCGTAATTCCTGCATCGCTTATTGCGGCAAGTCCTGTTTCTAGCCCTAACTGGCGTAAAGATTTGTCCCATAATTCTCCAAATTTTGTAATGCCTATACCTATTATGCTTACTTCTCTCATTTTGTAGCCCCCATGTTTAGTTTACCACGGTATTTTGCATATGTTGCATAATTAACAATTTTCATTCTGGAAATCATATCCTCAACTGTTTCACTTCGGTCCATTTTAGAAATCTTATTAGTTACAGTAAGATCAAAACCATCGCTTCCAGCTCCTGAGCCATAAGCCACAGCTAAGATTCTGTCTCCTGGTTTTGCAATGTCCAGTATAGCTGCAAGTCCTAAGAATACAGCACCGGAATATGTGTTACCTATCCTTGGCGTAAGTAGTCCAGTTTCAAATTGCTCATTTGTGAATCCTAGGGTTTTTGCTGCTCTTATTGGAAATTTCCCATTGGGTTGGTGTGTAACTATATAATCATAGTCTTTTGCTTCAGTCCCTGCCCTTTCCATCATCATCATTCCACAACTAATAACATGTTTGAAGAATGCAGGCTTACCTGTAAAACGTCCACCATGTCTTGGATACTTTTGCCCCTCTCTTCTCCAAAAATCGGGTGTGTCTGTAGTGTAAGATGTAGTGTCATTAATTGTTGCAATAACGTTCTTACTTCCGATGACAAAAGAACCACCACCTGCCGATGCACTGTATTCTAAGGCGTCGCCAGGAGCTCCTTGTGAAGTGTCAACTCCAATGGCAATTCCGTTTTCTATTTGTTTATCACCAACCATACCTAGGCATGTTTGAATGGCTGCAGTGCCTGCTTTACACGCAAATTCGTAATCTGCTGCAGTTAGATTTGGTGTGGCACCTATTGCTTCAGCAACGATTGTTGAAGTTGGTTTCACAGCATATGGATGAGATTCAGAACCTGAATATATAGCTCCAATATGATCTCCATTTAGATTTGCTCTTTTCATTGCTTGCCTTGTAGCTTCTACAGCAATAGTTATCACATCTTCATCAGGTCCTGGTACAGATTTCGAGTAAACATTTAGGTTTTTGGCCCAAGCGCTTCCATCAGCACCCCATACAGATGCAATTTCTCCAGTTTCAATTTTATGACTGGGTACATATGCCCCATAACTTACGATTCCGTTCATTTCTGTCTCCTTATCTTAGATACCTCAATTTTTCAATTATTGTTTTTTCACCAAGTTCGGTTTTAACAAGAACAACTCTTTCCATGTCAGCCAGTTTGGGTGCCAATTGATCAACCGTTTTTGGTTTGATATACACAACCATTCTTGGTTTGACAGGGTGTGCCCTGACTGCAATCATCGGTGAGCGACCGTAGTGAACTCCCGAAAAAAATACAGCCCTTTCATTAGACCAACCATACATATCACCGAAAGCATTGAAAGTTGTAATTGCCTTCAATGAGTCTACCATTGTATATCCATAAATTGGTCTTCCAATTAATTCTTCACTTCCTGCTAGTATTTCACCTTCAATGGTTTCTAACATTTTCTCTATGGTTATTCCGCTAGTGAATTCTTTGATATCTACTATGGCTTCGTTTGTGTGGCTATTAGCCATACTATTGACAATTTTTCCACCATGGGCTGAATCATAGTCAACCATTGTTTCTACAAATTTTCTAACAGTTCCGATTCCTGGTGAGGCTCGTCTTCCTTTTTCAAAGTCACAAACTACAGATGGTTTAACTTCTAGAAGGTTAGCAAATTCTTTTTGTGAAAGGTGGAAAATTTCTCTCCATTTTCTTAAGGTTTCACCAGGCTTTTCGGAGACCACAATTTCTCCAGCAATTCTTCTAGTGAGCTGTTTCTGCACGCGTCTCGATTTAGGGGTGGTATTTAATTATATGTGTATTCAAGTTCGTCAATTGGCTTATTTTTTTACTTATGGAAACATTATTATAGATGTAATTTTAGGTAAAAGTGTGACACCAAAGAATTTGATTCCAAAGGAAATATTCTTGACTAATGGTATAGGAATCCACAAGGAAAAATTAGCTTCTTTTGAGTTGGCTTTGAGGGATGCAGGCATCGCATCGTTAAATTTGATTACGGTATCTAGTATTTTACCACCTGAATGTGGCTTTATTGACAAAAAAGATGGTGTAAAAAAACTTCATCCTGGCCAGATAGTCCCTATAGTTTTAGCGAGATCTGAGAGTAATAAACCTTCTACACTTGTTAGTTCAGGAGTTGGGGTTGCAGTTCCTCGTGATAGAGAAGATTATGGATATCTTTCAGAACATCATGGGACAGGGATGGATGATTATCAGATGGAAGAGTATGTCGAGGACTTAGCAGCTGAAATGCTTGCAACAACTTATGGAATAAAATTCGATCCTGACGCATCATGGGATGAAAAGCGTGAACTTTGGAGTATAGAAAATAGAATAGTAAGAACAAAATCGGTGGTTCAGACAGGTTCAGTGGGTTCCGAAGGTTTGTGGACAACAACAGTTGCAGCAGCAGTTCTTATACTGTGAGTAAATCACCAAATTCTTAAATGGAGCGATAACTTGGTAATTTTAGCATATGCGTGAAACTAATCCTATATGGACATTTCAAGGAGGAGCATCTCCTTCAGCATTATCTATTAGTCTCGATGGGAAATTTGCAGGAATAGGTAAGAAAACTGGATTAACCCTTCTTAATGAACAAGGCAGACCTGTTTGGACTAACAACAAAATAAGACGCATTAATGATATTTCGGTTTCAACTAGGACTGGTAAAATATCGATTGCTAGTGGTCAACAGGTTCTTTTTCTTGTTAAACGAAGTGGTGAAGGCATTTGGCATAGAGAATTAGATAGTCCTGCAGTTTCGACTAGTATTTCATCAAATGGGAATATGATTGCAGTTGGTACTGCTTTGGGGAGATTAATGATTTTTAATGCTAAAGGAAAAGTTACATGGGATGCTCATCTTAGCAATTCCGAATTTCCAGTTAATACAGTTAATGTTTCCTCAGATGGCCAATTTGTTCTTGCAGGTACAGATTATTCTCACGTCTATTTATACGATAAGAGTGGTGAAATTCTTTGGGCTAAAGAAGTATCTGGTGAAGTCAAACAGTCCTGTATAAGTTCAAATGGCGACTACATCGGCTATTTGACTAGTGATCGAACGTTTTCTTTTGGAGTTAAGAGTTCACGTATACTTTGGGAGAAGACTTTCGATAAGCAACCTGTCTGGATTGATATGACACAGACGGCCGATTTTATTTTGGTTGGTGAATCTGCTTCTAAGATAACTGTCTTTTCTAAAGAAGGACGGAAAGTTTGGGGATTCAAACCACGCCCCTCTCCTAAAGGTGTTATGGCGAGTGGTGGTGGTTATGTATTCTTAGGAGGGCCAGGAGGTGCCTACAAGTACACTCTGGACCCATATCTGAAACGTTTACTTGTCCATACTCAAAAGAGGATTGAAAAAGCTGCAAGTGAAAATTTAGACACAACTACGGCCCAGAAGTATTTTCAATCAGCCAGTTCTAGTTTTAAGTCTAAGAATCACCTAAATTTTTTGGTCGCAATCCAACAAGCACGCCGTTCTGCACGTGAGGCACGTATTATTGAGAGTGAATTAACGCCTAACGAGCGAAGGCTTGAAAGAAATGAGATGGAGAAGAAAACCACATCAGAGATTCCTACCGGTGATTCTGATGAGGATGAGATGATGTCTAAACTTGTACAATTAGCAGAGATGAGAGAGAGCGGAATCCTTAGCGAAGAAGAATTTGTCATAGCTAAGTCTAAACTTCTGAGACTTTAACTTAAACTTAATATAATCTCTGTATCTCAGTAAATTTATGTCTACTCCTACGACTTCTGACTATCTGATTGAGAACTCAAAAAAATATGCAGATAAGCCTGCATTATCATCAAAGAATAATTCTGGAGATTGGGACACAACCACTTGGTCCGAATTTTTAGATCAAACTATGGCTGTAGCAAAATCACTAATAGCCCTAGGATTCAATAAAGGTGACAAATTAAGTATATATTCTTACAATAGAAAAGAATGGTATGCGGCTTATGCTGCAGCAAATTTTTGTAACGGCGCAGGCGTTGGCGTATACCACACTTGTTCTCCAGAAGAGGTTGAATGGGTTGTAGGTAACTCTGATTCTAAATTTGTTTTTGTTGGTCATAATCCTATGGATGGCGGAGATACCGAGAAAATGTGTTCCCACAGGCTTTACAAGATAATGAATAAGCTTGACAAAGTGGAGAATGTAGTTGTTATGGATGGAGTTGATATGCCATCTCATGACAAGGCAATATCGTGGTCTGATTTTATTTCCAAAGGAAAAGGTGTTGACGAGTCTAAAATACATGACGCTATCAAATCTATAGATCCCAATGATACAGCTACTTTGATCTACACATCAGGTACTACTGGGAATCCTAAAGGTGTTGAACTGACTTATGACAATTTTGAATATGAGATATCAAAGGTCCTTGAGATACAAAGTTACAATCAAGGTGATGGCTATGTTTCTTGGCTACCTTGTGCTCATGTATTTGGTCAGTTAGTAGATAATCATGCATGGATTAGGGAAGCATTACACATGCGTGTAGTTGATAATCCGTTACATGCAATTGATTACTGTAAAGAAGTTCAACCGCATTTGTTTATTGGAGTTCCAAGGATATATGAGAAGGTTTATTCCAATTTGGTTGCGGGTCTGGGCGGAAAAGTAAAACTTCTAGGCATACCTCTGCTTGGTGGTATAATCAAGAAGAAGGCAAAGGCGAAGATTGGTATGACGAATTGTATATACGCAATTACGGGTGCAGCACCAATTAATCCTGACATTCTAGAATTATTTCATAAATTAGGCATTCCTTTGTTTGAGGGATATGGAATGACAGAAACATCAGCAGGAGCAACAATAGGACACAAAGATGCTAATAAGTTTGGTTCTGTTGGGAAGCCTTTTGCAGGTGAGATTAGAATTCATAATCCCAATGAAAAAGGTGATGGGGAAATTCAATTCCGTGGCCGTCATGTGATGAAGGGTTACTACAAAAATCCAGAAGCAACGGCTGAAACTATGGATGGTGAATGGTTAAAATCTGGTGATTTGGGCCGTAAGGACTCTGAAGGTTTTGTATATGTTACTGGAAGGATAAAAGAAATTTATGTGAGTTCAGCAGGTAAAAACATTGCACCTCTTGTTATAGAGGAGACAATGAAATCTATTTCACTAGTTTCACAATGTATGTTAGTGGGTGACAATCGTAAGTTTTGTAGTGCACTTTTTACATTAGATGTTGGGGCTATTCTTCGTGATAAGCATGGTTTGGATGGTGCAACAGAAGTACCAAAGGATCCAAATGAACAAATTGCGAAATTAGAATCACTTGGTGCCAAGTTATCAGACTATACAGAAAGTCCAGACATTAAAGCTGAAATTGATGCTCAGGTTCAGGAATTGAATGGAAAGTTCAGTAATCCAGAACAAGTTAAGAAATTCACAATTCTTCCACGCGATTTGAATGTTGATGAGGGTGAGTTAACTCCAACTCTAAAGATTCGTAGAAAGCAAATTAACGAAAATTGGGCAAAAGAAATAGAAGCAATGTACACAGATTGAATACATGTTGAGGTATTCATTTTTAGCCATCAGCATTCTTTCAGCATTAAATTTTCTTTTTACAGAGGTTATTATTGTACAGGCATTATTGGTAATATGTTTGGTAGTAAGTTTGGGAATAGCGATTATTTGGCCAGAACCATTGCCACCTCCACCACCTTCTAATTTGTGGTCAGATGTGCCCGAAACGAAAGAAAGAGAAATGAAAATATGTTCTAGTTGTGGCAAGGCTGTTGATCAGAAATGGTCGATGTGCCCATATTGTTCTAAAAAAGTATGAGCAAATGGTTTTTTGCAGTAGATAGAGGAGGAACTTTTACAGACGTTATAGGTATCGATTCATCAAATAAGATACATACTTCTAAAGTTCTTTCGGAGTCTACGTTATATGATGATTCTGTAATTGAGGGCATCCGACAAATTTTACAGTTATTTCCCAGGGAAAAAATCCCTTTAGAAAAAATAGAGAGAGTGCGGATTGGTACTACAGTTGCTACAAATGCCTTACTTGAGCGTAAAGGTTCAAAAACAGCATTAATGATTACTTCAGGTTTTAAAGATCTTTTGGAGATTGGTAATCAGGCAAGACCTTCTCTCTTCGATTTGTCTATTGTAAAACCTGCCCAATTGTATCATTCTGTTACAGAGGTCTGGGAGCGCTTAGATGCTGAGGGGAATATAATTCGTAGACTGGATGAAAAAATTTTAGAGTTAGACTTGAAAAATTTATACAATTCGGGTATCCGTTCGGTTGCAATTGTTTTGATGCATTCATGGAAGAATCCAGTGCATGAAGAAAGATGCTATGATATAGCCAAAAAAGTTGGATTCTCAAATATTTCTATTTCGAGTCGTATTATGCCACTCATAAAGATAGTTGGTAGAGGTCAGACAACGGTTGTTGATTCCTATCTTTACCCTATTCTTAGCAAATATATTCTATTTTTAAAGGATGAATTAGGAGATACACCTTTAGAATTTATGCAAAGTTCAGGAGGACTAACTGCCGGCAAATCATTAACAGGTAAAGATGCAATATTGTCAGGTCCTGCCGGTGGTGCGATAGGCAGTGCTACAGTTGGAGAGATGAATGGACTTGATTCTATAATTGGTTTTGATATGGGTGGGACATCTACTGACGTGTCAAGGTATGATGGACACTTTTCAAGAGTAACTGAAGTTGAAACAGGGGGGATAAATTTTCAAGCATCTAGTTTGGATATAGAAACAGTGGCGGCAGGAGGTGGTTCCCTTTTGAGATTTGATGGTCAGAGATTGCAAGTTGGTCCTGAATCTGCTGGAGCTATTCCCGGACCAGTTTGTTACGGATTAGAGGGGCAGTTAGCAGTAACAGATGCAAATTTGATTTTAGGCCGCATAAATCCTAATTTTTTCCCTGCGGTTTTTGGACCAGAACAGAATAGTAAATTAAATTCCGAAAGGGTTCGCTTAGAGTTTGAAAAATTAAGATCCAAAATTAACAAAAACACGAAATCATCATTTTCAGTAGAGGAATTAGCAAAAGGATTCTTGGACATAGCTAATGAAAAAATGGCTGGTACAATAAAGAAAGTATCGGTTTCTAGGGGATATGACATCAGGAATCATGCATTAGTTTGTTTTGGGGGTGCTGCACCACAACATTGTTGCGGTATTGCCAAGATTCTTGGCATAAAAAAGATAGTAATTCATCCTCTTTCGAGTCTTCTTTCAGCTTATGGAATTGCTAATGCTGAGCAATTTAGATACGGCGTAAAATCTTTAGTAGAAAAATTCGATTCAGTTTCCCACCAAGAGGCATTCTCGGAGATTACTTCCTTAGAGTCACCATTAATTGAGGAGGTAAAAAATCTTGGAATTCCATCAGAAAATATTGTAATAAAGAAATATTTAGATTTGTTGGTTGCTGGAACTGATAATCCATTAACCATTCCCCTTACAGGATACGAATCAATGCTTGCATCTTTTGGCGTGAAGCACAAAGATTTATTTGGTTTTTCACCATCAGCCAATCTTGAAATTGCTAATGTGCGTGTTGAAGTAATTGGTCATCGAACAAAAATTGGTGATTCTTTAGTTGATTATAGTTTGGCCAAACCAAAGCCAATTCATTATGCTGAAGTATATTTCGACGATAATTTTGTCAGTACACCATTGTATTCAAGAGAAAATTTGCCTGTGGGTTTCGAGATTTTAGGTCCTGCAATAATAATAGATAGTAATTCAACAATAAATATTGAACCAGGTTTTGTGGCCAGTGTTAATAAAATTGGTCATCTTGTAATTAATCAAGAGGTTATTCAGAAATCACAGTTTTCCTCTGAAAGAGATGCTATCTCTTTAGAAATATTCAATAATTTATTTATGGGTATAGCAGAACAAATGGGTTTTACGTTACAGAATACAGCACATTCTGTTAACATAAAAGAACGACTTGATTTCTCTTGTGCATTATTTGATGGTCATGGGAATTTAGTTGCTAATGCACCACATGTCCCAGTTCATTTAGGAGCTATGAGTGAATCAGTTAAATCTATTATTTCAGCTAATAAAGGAAAAATGAAAGATGGAGATTATTATCTAATTAATAATCCTCATAAGGGTGGTTCTCATCTTCCAGATCTAACGGTAATCGCTCCCGTCTTCTCAGGTTCTACAAAGCCGATATTCTATACAGCAAGCCGTGGCCACCATGCAGATATTGGCGGGATAACTCCAGGTTCAATCCCTCCTTTCTCTAAAACTATTCACGATGAAGGAATAATAATAGATAATTTTTTAATAGTAGAAAAAGGAAAACTACGGGAAAAAGAATTTGAGAAGATTCTTATTTCCTCTGAGAACCCTGCTAGAAATATAGAAGAAAGAAAACATGACATCAATGCGCAAATTGCTGCGGTGAGCAAAGGAATACGTGAAATTGAGAGTATGGTTGAGAAATATAGTTTGGATACCGTTCAATCATATATGAAATATATTAGAGAGAATTCAGCTGAGGCTATGAGTGATGCACTGGAGGATTATATTAGAGATGATAACCAAGAGAAAGAGTATGAGGATTTCTTAGATGATGGCTCAAAGATTTCAGTGAAAATAAAAATTGTGGAAAAAGAAAGCAGTAATCATCCTTTTCATGCAATAGTAGATTTTAGTGGAACAGATTCACAAATGGATAACAATCTGAATGCACCAGTTGCAGTTACTAAAGCGGCAGTATTGTATGTTTTTAGACTATTAATCAATAAGGATATTCCCTTAAATTCAGGGTGTTTGGATCAAATTGAAATAATAATTCCTAAAGGTTCTTTGTTGAATCCTAATGATGATGCAGCAGTTGTGGGAGGCAATGTTGAGACTTCACAAAGAGTTACAGATGTTCTGTTAGGCGCATTGGGTATTGCAGCAGCTTCACAAGGAACAATGAATAATTTCGTCTTTGGTTCTGAGGATAATTCAGGAAAGCAATACTATGAGACAATAGCAGGAGGCTCAGGTGCTATTGATGGTTTTTCGGGTGCTTCAGCAGTTCAAGTTCACATGACTAATACACGTTCCACAGATCCTGAGATATTGGAACATCGTTTTAGAGAAGTAAGGCTTGAAAAATTTGAAATTCGAAGAAATTCAGGAGGGAGCGGTCAATACAAAGGAGGTGATGGTGTAATTCGTGAAATTAGTTTTCTGGAACCTAGAAAAGTATCCATTGTTTCGGAAAGGCGAAAGATTCCTCCTTATGGTGCTTCAGGAGGTGAATCAGCATCTTGTGGTGAAAATATTCTTAGGCAAGTTTCCGGTGAAGAGATTAATTTAGAAGGTAAGGTTGAAAGGGTGATTGAATCTGGTGAAACAGTGATAATTCGAACTCCAGGTGGTGGTGGTTTTGGTTCTAAACCTTGACCTCAAAACTTTTATGACAACCATTACATAGCTAATAGTGGAAAGATTTCGCGCCCTTACAGTTGTAGCTATTTTGGTTTTTTCTTCACTTCCTGTAAATGGTATCGATGCACCCAGTTCTGAATCTACATATTTTTCTGCTATCCCAAAGGTAAAAGTCAATCACTGGGAAGAATTACCATGGTGGGAAACTACATCAAGAGATTTGAATAGAAATGGCATTGTTGATTGGTTGGAAGAAATAGAGGATGAATATTCTATTGGAGTCATTTATGATCATCTTCCGACTGCGGATGATATTGAATTCCTATCCGAAATAGGAGTTAGTGTTAATTATCAAGTTCATTCAGTTAATGGCCTTTTGTTAGGTTCTGTAAAATCCGAATTATTTCAAACTATTAGTGATTTTCCAGGTGTGCTTATGATTGAACCTTATGGAAGAGTCATCTTCTATGGAGATGTTCAAACCCCAGCAATTAAGGCTAGTAATTCTTCGGTTTATTCAGAAGGTGCTTGGGATTTAGGAATTACAGGTAAAGGCGTCAATGTTGCAATAGTTGATACAGGTATTGATAATGAACATCCTGGATTAGATGGCAAATTTGTAGCGGGTTTTGATGCAGTCTGTACAGATGATGTGCTGTGTATGGCTTCTTTGCAGGAGGATGATGGAAGTTTTGATCCTGATGATCAAAATCAACACGGTACTGCATGTTCAGGTATGGCTACTAGTACTGGAGTTCTACCAAGTGGAGAGCCATCAAATTTCACAGGTTCTGCTCCTGATGCTAAATTGGTGGATGTTAGAATTGGGACTGCATTAGGCGCTGGACCTTTTGAGAATTATATCCTCGAGCAAGAATTTTATGAGTCTGCAATGAATGGTCTTCAGTGGGTTATTGACAACAAAGATACTGAATGGCCAGGTGTTGAGAATGAGAGTTATGGTATAGACATTATTTCTTTGTCTTGGGGTATTACTTCACATGAGGATGGTGGTTCAGATGGAACGGATATGTTTTCTCAAATATTAGACGAGGCAACATTAGCAGGCATAGCTGTGTCTGTTGCCGCAGGTAATAGTGGTTCTGATAACGATGGTTTGTCTGGTATGGGTGCCTCTAGTCTTTCGATTACTGTTGGTGCTCTTGATGATAAGAATAGTATAGATCGTGTAGATGATGGAATTGCATCTTATTCCAGCCGTGGACCGCGTAGAGACAACAATGATGGTAATCCATATGATGAGATGAAGCCAGATGTTTCAGCCCCTGGAACAAATATTGTTCAAGCCGAAGCATGTCATGCTAGTGGAGGTTGTTACAATAGAATTCCAGGGCAGGATGCATCAGACAATGGTTACAGTGGAAGAGGTAGTGGTACCTCCTATGCAACCCCTGCAGTTTCAGGTGTCATTGCGTTGATGATTGAAGCTAATCCCAATCTAGATCCTTTGGCCATAAGAGAAATTTTAAGACTGACTTCAGAGAGAAAAGAGACGTTGTCATCTGCAGATGGTGAAGGTGTAGAGGAGGGGCCCTGGGCTACTTCTCCGGAATTAGATCCTTATTGGAATCGTCACTTTGGTTGGGGTATGGTAGATGCCCATGCTGCGGTTAAATCTGCCTTAGTAAATACAGATACAGAGAACATTAATGTTGATTTACAAACATATGTCACAGGTACACAAACTGGTTGGCAAACAGGTAGTGAAATTACCACAATCTCAGGTCATTCTTGGTCTAGGAGCGGTTCAGTGGATAGAATAGAATACAGTGTGGATGGTCATTCATGGAAATCGGTTAAGTATTCTTCTCCCGGCACAAATGAATCAATCTATATTGATTGGGAAATATCACTTAGAACTAGCGATTTGGGTTTCACAGGCGATCATGTTGTTTTAGTCAGGTCAGTGGATGCAGATGGCATGCATTCAATATCGGCTCATTCTGAATTTTATGCATATGGCGAATCATCAGAATCATCATCTACTCAAAATATGGCATTATTGGTGGCTATTGGTGCATTGCTTCTTGTTGGAATAGCAGTAACCGTTTATAGGAAAAAATTCCTTAATTAAGTTAAACATAGTAGGTAAGTCTTAAATCAATACGTAAGACTGTGACGGTGTGCGTTTCACTCTATTATCAAAGATAGGTGCAGTTCTGGCAGTAATAGGAGTCATAGGATATGTCGTTATTTTCCCTTCAGTTATTGCTAAAGATGGTCAAGATTTTGTAGATCAATTTAGTGTAGATGCTAATGGTGTTGAAACTTTTGGAGACTATGATTCAGGCGATACAGTCACAATCGTAGATACTATTTCACGAATGCAACATGATGATGGTAAAACTTCAGTATGGGTTGAATCAATCGGAAAATCGGATAGTGACTTGCGATTTATATTCAGTAAAAATTTGATGAATGATTTTGGTGTAGGTAGTATGATTGTTATTACATTTGAAGTAGGTACTAGCGGTCAATCAGAAACTGTGATAAATGAGGATATCACGACTCGCCCTTCAACGATGTATGATTATATTTTCATAATATTAACAGTATTAGGTGTTGTTTTGTTAGTATTTGGTTTTGTGAGGTCAGCGAAAAAGCGTCTCAGTCCGGTGGCACCTCAGGATGATTGGGGGAGCCCAGCACCTCCAGTAATGGCTCCTGCACCTGTAGCTCCACCTGCAGTACCACCGCAACCTCAGTATCCACCTAGTATGGCTGCAATTCCTCAATCTGAATCTCCTTCTTCGGATTATTCTCAAATGAATCCTGATGTTACAGGGATGTCTTTTTCGGCAGCACAACCTGCGTCAATGACTATCACGGTTCCACCTGGTGTTGTTTCTGGTCAAGTTTTAACAGTCACAATGCCTAGCGGACAAGTTGTCAATGTTCAAGTTCCTCCTGGCTGCGCGCCAGGTTCACAATTCACAATATCGGTGACACAATGAAAAAAAGATTTGGAAAACTTAGCTCGCTGGCCATTGTAGGCCTACTAATGTTCACAGGTTGCCTCGACCTTGTCGGTTCAGGTGACGTTATTGGAAGTAATTACAATCCAAGTGCAGTTGTAAAAGTTTCAGGGGCGAGAGTTGTTGATTTAGGGGACCCAGTTCAATTTGACGCTTCAGATTCAACTGATGAGGATGGAACTATATCTTCATACAGTTGGGATTTCGGTGATGGTGAAACGGGAAATGGTGAAAATATATTTCATACATATCAAAATCCAGGAGACTATATTGTCTCTTTATCAGTTACAGATAACGATGGTGCAGTTGGTAACAATGATAGAAGACTAACTTACATTACTGTATTGCATGGAACAGTTAATGAAGGATCAGGTTTGCCACATGCCATAATTACAGTAAAATCCTCAGTAGTAGCTCCCGGTTCAATCGTTGATTTCAATGGTGCAGGTTCTTGGGCTTGGGTTGATGGTTCTCCTTCAACATCAGATATAACTGAATGGTTATGGGATTTTGGTAATGGTGAAACGGATTCTGGGGTTGAGGTTTCACATAAATTTGGTTCTTCAGGTGGATTTTCTAGTCTTATTTCATTGGGAAGCTACTGCGTAAAATTAACTGCCACAGGATCAAATAATATGCAAGATACTGTGTATCGTACAATAAGGGTTGTATCAGAAGAATCTTCAGATACAGAGTCTCCTAATCCTAAAGTTTACACTTCAGTTTCAATTGGAGACCCCGTAAGTCTTGATCCTGCAGAAGCCTATGATACAGCCAGTGGTGCAATTCTGACAAATACATATGAAACTTTAATCTTTTATGATCGTGGAAGAACTGATAGCTTAATACCAGTATTAGCAGAAGAAGTTCCTACTACAGCGAATGGAGGAATATCTCCAGATGGTATGACTTACACTTTCAAAATTAGGCAAGGTGTCACATTCCATGATGGTTCCGAGTTAACTGGTGAAGATGTTGTTTTCTCATTAAATAGAATGATAATTATGGATCTTGCGGCAGGTCCTTCTTGGATGTATACTGAAGTTTTAGATAATACCGATGCGGATGGCGATGGAATTGCAGATAGTATAGTGCAAATTGATCAATATACTGTTCAATTTACTCTTAGAGAACCAGCACCTAGATTTTTACCTATAATGGCCTACAATGGAGGCTCTATATTGTCTAAATCTTGGGTTTCTAGCAAAGGATGTTCATATCCTAGTCCCGGAATTGAGTGTGCAGGAATACAGAAGGAAGTTATGGGCACAGGACCATATCAGATGAACGAAGATTATGGTGGTAAATGGGTGCCAGAACAATATGTTTTAATGCAGTATTATCCAGATTATTGGAGAGGTTGGTCTGATCCTGCGAGACAATCACATGGAATAACTACTACAGGACATATCGAAACAGTTCTGTTGAAAAAGAATAATGATCAGTCAGCTAGAATGTTGGAACTTAGGTCAGGTAATGCAGACTCAGTTTATGTTGAACCTAATTATCGTGAGGAAGCTCTAAGTTATGATGGAATGCAGTATGAAGGCAACCTTCCTTCTCTGAGTATGGGTTTCATAGGATTCAATCATAATATTTCTAACTATGAAGACACAGCCCCATCTAGGGATTTCTTTACCGACGAAGATATCCGTAAAGGATTCTGTTATTCATTTGATTATGATTCATACATAACAGATATTTTGGATGGATGGGGGAAGCAGCCTACAGGCCCAATCCCTGATGGTTTGCTTGGCTATGACCAAAACGGTCCACAATATAGTTATAATCCTAGTATGGCACAATCACATTTTGAAGCGGCAGGAGTTTGGGATGATGGTTTTACTATAACAGCTTACTACAATTTAGGAAATGACGTAAGATTGAATGCACTACTATTATTGGAAAATGCTTTGGAAGCTATGAATCCTAAATTTAATGTTGAAGTTCAGGGACTTGAATGGCCCACTTATTTGGATAAGTTACGAGCTCATGAATTACCACTTTTCTTCTTAGGTTGGGCTCCAGATTATGCAGATCCACACAATTATGCCCACCCATTCTTACATGGCGAAGGTCATTTTGCACATTATCTAAGCTTCCAGTACGATGATATAGATGAATTGATAATGGACGCTGCTTCAGAATCCGATGAATCAATAAGACAAAGTTTGTACTATGATTTAGCTGATTTAGAACATGATAAAGCATTGTACATTTGGGGTTCACAAAGTATAGGTTACAAAATTTGGAGAGAGTGGGTTAATGGTTGGTATCACAATATGATGCACAGCACTCTTTTCTACACTTTGAGCAAGAGTTAGACGCGTTTATCTTAAGTAAAACACCCCTTAGCAAGCAGTGAAGCTTTGGATTTATGTTCTTAGGCGTTTAGCACTTACCATACCGGTATTGTTAGGCGTCACTCTCATTACTTTTTACTTGTCGTATGGGATGGGAGATCCATTAGCACCGTATGTTACTGAAAAGACAACACCCGAACAATATGAAATATTAGAAGAGAAACATGGTGTTAACGACCCGATTCAGGTTCAATATGTTACTTATTTGAGAAATGTGATAACATTTGATTGGGGATATTCTAAAGTCATTAATCAAGATGTATCTGATGCTCTGAGGGATAAATTTGCAGCTACCTTAGAATTATCCATTTTAGCTTTTATTGTAGCTGTTGGAACTGCAATTCCTCTAGGTATTTTTTCTTCAATTCGTCAGAATCGGTGGGAGGATCACAGTATTCGATTGTTTGCATTAGCAGGTTCAGCTATTCCTATTTTTTGGTTTGCTTTAGTTTTACAATATTTCTTTTCGATGTATACAGATTGGCAAATTAGTTTACGTTATGATCCGATTCTTTGGGAAATTACAGATCCTATAGAGATTAAGACAAATTTTCTTTTGATTGATGCAATTGCAGCAGGTTCTTGGCCACATTTCAAAGATGCTCTACAACATATGATTCTTCCAGCTACAGTTCTAGCTTATGGTTCTATGGCTACAATTATCAGATTAATGAGGGGAAACATGCTTGATGTACTGGGTCAAGATTACATAAGAACAGCAAAATCTAAAGGTTTGACTGAGAATCAAGTCACTTACAAACATGGAGCTCCCAATGCTATGATTCCTACGGTGACACTGTTAGGAATGGGTTTTGCAGGGTTAATCAATGGTTCAGTCTTAACTGAAACAATTTTCACTTGGCCTGGGTTAGGTGCTTGGGCTATTATAGCGATGAGAAGTTTGGATGTCTCTGCAATTTTAGCTTATACATTGTTCTCAGCTTTTCTTTACATAATTGCTAATCTTATTGTTGATATTCTTTATGCATTTTTAGATCCTCGGGTTGAGTTAGGAGGGCATTCAAACTTAGCTGAAATCGTGGTTGTTTCTCTTTCTATTTTGATGCTTTTAATAACTTATCTAAGTGTTAGTGCTGCGGTTTGGTTTGGTTTATTAATTCTAATATCATTAACATTTCTTGGTGTAGTTGCAATTGGTAGGCGCTTAGTAGAAAATCCTGATGATTTGTGGATAATGTTTTTGCTTTTGGGAACCCTTTTTGTTGTTTGGTCTATTTTATCAGGATTTTTTATGACTATAATTTATGTTTCTGCCTTCATTTACATACTGTACATTGGATATAGTTGGGAAGATGTTAAGGATAGTTTGGCTCCGAAGTTTGATGAATTTAAGAGAGCAGTTTACCAAATAAAAAGAAATCCATTGACCATTTTAGGATTATTTTTAGTTTTATCTTTGTTATCAATTGCTTTGTTTGCCCCATGGCTTGCTCCACCTTCTGAAACTCAAAGAGATCCGATGAGAATGGAAGAGCATTTTGAATTTAATTTCAATCATCAACCACCTTGTTATTTCTCATGTACTGCTGAATCTGGTGAGGAAGATGGTTATATTCTGGGAAGTACAGAAAGAGGTTATGATATTTATTATGGAATTGTTTGGGGGAGCCGTACTTCATTAGATGTTGCAGTTAAGGTTGTAATTACAGGTACATTTATTGCTGCGGTAATCGGAGCTGTATCTGGTTATTACGGTGGAAGAGTAGATGATATAATAATGAGAATCACAGATGTTTTCATTGCAATACCAGGTTTAGTTTTGGCACTGGCTATTATTGCAGTGACTGGTGATAATTCTATTGAAATGTTGATGTATTCTTTGATTATAGTTTGGTGGCCTGGTTTTACAAGAGTAATTAGGGCTGAGGCCTTGCGAATTAGAAAATTACCTTATATTGAGGCTGCAAAAGCTGCTGGAGCAAGTGATTTTCGAATTATATTCAAGCACGTTCTTCCGAATTGTATAACTTCCATAATAGTAATAGCAACGATGGATATGGGTGGTATTGTCCTTTCTTTGGCAGGCCTTGGTTTTCTCGGGTTTGGAGGAGGCGCAGATCTTGCTGAATGGGGCAAACTCGTTTCTTTTGGACAAAATGGTATTCTGAAGGGAGAATGGTGGGGTTTCTTTTTCCCAGGACTAGCTGTAGCCCTTTGGGCTTTAGGTTTTTATTTATTAGGAGATGGAGTAAGAGATATTCTTGATCCAAAACAGAGGAATTAAATGTTAGAGATAAAAGATTTGAAGACAAATTTCAATACATATGATGGTGTTGTCAAAGCACTTGATGGTGTAAATTTTTCTGTTGAGGATGGGGAATTTTTTGGTTTAGTAGGAGAAACAGGTAGCGGCAAATCAGTAACTTGTTATTCAGCTTTAAAATTGCTTCCAAAAACAGCGGAAATTATTGGTGGAAAAATCATTCTGAACGGGGAAGATATAACACATGCTACTGAAGATAGGTTAAGGCAAATAAGAGGGGGCGAAATAGGTATAATTTTCCAGGATCCTTTATCTGCATTAAATCCAGTAATGACCGTAAATGAGCAAATTGGTGAAATTCTAGTTCTTCATCAAGATGCTGAAATTAATGAATTGGCTTCTGAAAAAGATATACCAGTTTACAAGAGTGAGAAATGGAAGGGTTCTCCTGGCGTCGAATTTACTATTATGGCCTTCTGTATTTCCTTTATTTCTCTTTTTACGATGCTTGGTCAATTTCTTTTTGGCTTACCATTTATGTTAGTAATTGGAATGATGTTTCTGAGAGACTATTTACAGAAAGATATTCCTCAATCCGCCCTTGATTTAATGGTTATAGAGGCATTATCTAGAGTGAAATTACCCAATCCTAAGCAAATTGCTAGCTCATATCCACATGAATTGAGTGGTGGCATGCAACAAAGAGTCATGATTGCAATGGCTTTAGCAGGAAAGGCAAAAATGCTCATTGCAGATGAACCAACAACAGCTTTAGATGTTACAATCCAAGCTCAAATACTTCAATTGATTAAAGACATTCAGAAAGAAGAAAATATGTCTGTTCTTTTGATAACTCATGATTTGGGAGTTGTCGCCGAAACTTGTGAAAAAGTTGCAGTTATGTATAAAGGTAAAATTGTTGAGGAAGCTTCAGTAGATCAAATATTTACAAATCCTCAGCATGAATATACTAAGGCATTATTGAATGCAATACCAAAAGGCGGTAAAGAAAGGTTGAAAGTACCAGAAATAGGAGAAGCAGGATCAATATGAGTGAAGCAATAATTTCGATTAAAGATTTGCGGAAACATTTTCCTGTTAAGAATATTTGGGGAACAGATACTGCATTAGTCAAAGCATTAGATGGAGTAGATTTGAAAATTGAATCTGGAAAGACTTTTGGTATTGTAGGTGAAAGTGGATGTGGTAAGACAACTTTGATGCGTACATTACTAAGATTGGTAGAACCCACTTCTGGTTCAGTAGTTTTATCAGAAGAAATTACAGGAGGTCAGTTTTCAAGCAATAATTTAGAAGATTTGACAGGTAATGAGCTCCGTAGATTCCGCCGTCAAATTGGGGTTGTTTTTCAGGACCCTATGGGTGCTTTGAACCCTCGTATGCTAATCAAAGATATTGTAAGTGAGCCATTGGTAATTCATGGTAAAACAGAGGAGATTCGTGAAAAAGTAATTTCGTTGCTTAATAATGTTGGACTTGGTGAAGAACATTTGTATAGATATCCTCATGAATTTTCAGGGGGACAGAGGCAAAGAATTGTAATCGCAAGAGCCCTTGCTTTAGATCCAAAAATTTTAGTTTTGGATGAACCTACATCTGCTTTAGATGTGTCTGTTCAAGCTCAAATTCTTAATTTATTAAATGATTTACAGAAGAAATATGACTTAACATATATTTTTATTTCACATGATTTGTCAGTTATAGAGTATATGTGTGATCGTTTAGCAGTTATGTATTTGGGTAAAGTTGTTGAAGAAGCAGATACAGAAGAATTATTTTCTAATCCGCAACATCCTTACACCAAAGCATTATTGTCTGCAACTCCTAATTTTGATAAAGACAAAGAAAAGATTATGATTCTTGGAGATGTTCCTAGTCCGATAACATATTTGGATGAATCTAAGGCTAAATTAGCTACTGAGATGACAGAACAAGAACACTTAGAAATTGAAGCTATAAAAGGTAAAGGCATTGACTTTATTGTTAGGTCAAGTCTTAATGAGGTATTCCCATTGAAAAAAGTAGCAGATGAACATTATGCGCGAGTGAAATAAATGACTGAACAGGCTCCAATTTACAGATTGATTTCACACATGAAACAACATCGTTCTACGATGTGGTTAGCCACTCTTTTTTCAATTCTTAATAAAATATTTGACTTGGCACCTCCTTTGTTGATTGGAGCTGCAGTCGATGTCGTGGCTAGGCAAGAAGAATCGGCATTGTCGAATTATGGTTATACAGATCCCAAAGAACAATTAATAATTCTTTCAATTTTGACTGTAATAATTTGGGTTCTTGAATCCTTATTCGAATATATTTATGGAGTATTGTGGCGTAATTTAGCACAAACTGTTCAACATGAATTAAGACTGGATGCTTATTCCCATATTCAAGAATTGGAAATGGCTTGGTTTAGCGATCAATCAAAAGGCGAGTTGATGTCAATTCTGAATGATGATATTAATCAATTAGAAAGATTTTTGGATAAAGGAGCGAATGAACTATTACAAGTGGGAACAACGGTTGTTGTCATTAGTGCTATTTTCTTTTATATCTCTCCTGAAATTGCAATTTATTCTATTATTCCAATTCCAGTCATAATATGGGGTTCGTTTAGGTTTCAATCACGAATAGGCCCTCATTATACAGAAGTTAGAAAAGAAGTGGGTCTTCTGAATGCCCTCCTTTCTAATAATTTGAGTGGTATTAGTACAATCAAAAGTTTTACTAGTGAAGAACTTGAGATTGAGCGTGTGAGGGCTGCCTCACAGGCATATCGTGAGGCAAATCGTAGGGCAATAAGACTGAGTGCAGCTTTTGTTCCATTAATTCGAATGGCAATTCTAGTGGGTTTCACAGCTACTCTTCTTCATGGTGGTTTCGTTACTCTTAATGGAGGAATGGAAATTGCATCATACAGTGTTATGATTTTTATGATGCAAAGATTGCTTTGGCCACTAACTAGATTGGGTGAAACCTTTGATTTGTACCAGAGAGCAATGGTTTCAACAACTAGAGTATTGAATTTATTGGAAACAAAGATAAGTGTTCAAGAGGGTGACAAAGAATTAGATATAACTAAAGTTAAGGGAGATATAAGATTTGAAGATGTTAGTTTTGCTTATCCTGAACGTGAGGAAGTTATAAGCAATCTTAGTTTATCCGTTAAACCAGGATCAACGCAAGCTATTGTCGGTTCTACTGGTAGCGGTAAGACAACATTGATTCGTTTATTATTGAGGTTTCACGATAATTCGTCAGGCAAAATATTCTTGGATGGAAGTGAAATTAAAGATTTGAAGATTAAGAGTCTTAGATCCTCTATTTCATTGGTGACTCAAACGATTATATTGTTTCCTGGGACAGTCATGCAGAACATAGCATATGGTAAGGAAGGAGCCACAGAAGATGAAATAATATCTTCAGCTAAGACGGCTGAGGCTCATGATTTCATAATGAAATTACCTTTTGGATATGAAACACAGATTGGAGAGGGCGGGCACAAATTATCGGGGGGACAACGTCAACGTCTTTCAATAGCTAGAGCAGTTTTGAAGGATGCACCTATCCTTGTGTTAGATGAAGCTACATCTTCAGTAGATAATGAAACCGAAGAAGCGCTTCAGAAATCTTTAGAAGTAATATCAAAAGATAGAACAACGATTGTTATTGCACATCGTTTGTCAACGATAAGGTATAGTGATTCAATTATTGTTTTGGATGATGGTAAAGTGATTGAGTCGGGAACTCA